>NZ_CANQYJ010000078.1 GCF_947628055.1 uncultured Rikenella sp. | reverse complement strand
CCGATTCCCGCGCCCCGAACCAAACTCAATGCAAGAGGACTGCGGAGCCTAAGGAGTAGCGCAGCTATCTGAAAGTTTCTTTGGTTCTTTCTTTGAAAAGAAAGAACGGTTCCAGGCGGCACAGTGCGAAATAAAAAATCGGTTGATTTGTATGCTCGTTCATCGGGTCGGGGGGGATTGTTTTCTTTAGCTGCGCTATGTTTCAGGCTCCGTAGTCCTTTGGCATTGAAACCTGTATTCTGCGGGCCGAAGCCGGCGGGGCCGTTTAAGGAGTTCCAGTCCTACTCCAGCCGTCGCGCGCGGGACAAGTACAGTTTCGGGTCGCAGCCTGTGGAGGATATTTCGGGTAGTTACAGCTCGGCACTCGAACCGCAGCCGTTGGCTGTTTTATTGGCCGCCTCTACCCCAAAGCCCCGCTGGCGCCGGCCAAGAGGTAGTTACAGCCTGGTAAGAATGCCGGCGTCTGATCGTTTTGCGTGCCGCAAGGCACTGTGGGCCGCAGCCCGCGGAGGGGGCGATTGAGCGAAGCGATATTTCGGCCCTCCGCATGCCCGGAGCTGCGGGCCGACCGCCTCTCCGAGGCGGAGCAGCCTGTGAAACCCGGAGCGCAGAATAAAGCAAAGTTTTCTTATAGAGAATAATAGCCGGAGCCAGCGGAGAGGCAAACGAGCTTAGCGAGTTGCGCCCCTTCGCCCGGGGTGGCTCCGGGGCGGCACCGGGAGATCACGGCCGAAAGACCCTCTTGGATGCCATTAGATACAACGGCCCGCCCCCCGCGGAGGGTGCCGCTCGACACCCGAACCGGGCCGCCTCTACCCCTGAATCAGGTGAGCGGCAAAGAAGGAAACGCCCCCCAAGCGGCAGTTCTCTCCAACCCAAAAGCGACCCTGCTCTCCAACCCGAAGAACAAGCATAAATAACCGACCCATTAAAAAAGAGAAGATATATGAGTACCCAAAAAGAAACGGCCCCGGAATGGGCAACACTGTCCACCCAACACGGCACCTACCAGACTACGCTGAGCGTCAAATACAGGAACCGCAAACCGTGGCAGGCCAAAGACCCGCGTCAGGTCTTCTCATTCATCCCCGGCACGATTACATCCGTTGATGTGAAAGAAGGCGACACGGTCGAAAAAGGAGACGTGCTGCTGACCTTCAAAGCGATGAAGATGCACAACACCTACCGGTCGCCCGTCGGGGGAAAAGTAGCGAAAATCCATGTCACAGAAGGCGACGTGGTGCACAAAGGCATACTGTTGCTCGAATTCGAGTGATCCCGGATTCGAGCCGGCGTCTATACGCGGGGCAACCTGAAAAAAGTCCCGCATATATTATGCTCTCAGATAGGCGATGAACTCCGGGAAAGCCCTCCATAAAGATTCCGTCCGCAGCCATAGCCGCCGCGCCTCGGCAGCCGCGCTGGGCCGGCGCGACTCGATGTCAGCCAGATACTCCTGCGTGATTTCGTGCTCCGCGGCCGTCCACTCCTTATACAAGGCGGGATCATCTTTGCGCATGGTCTCCCGCACCCGCAACAGCTCCGACTGCGGAGCCGCACGCCGGAAAGCCGCCCAGTAGCCCGCCAATTTTGCGGAGAGCATCCCTTCCGGCAGCATAGCCTCCGTTTCGTCGAACAGCTCCCACTCCTCCAGCGCCGCATAACAGAACAAAAGCAATTCCGCAGCGTTCAGATGATCTTCCGGGTCGCGGTCGGCGAGCAGTTCGAGCATGGCTGTCGCCATCTCGAAATCGCCGATCACGAAATGATCTTCGGCAGAGCCGTAAACCATGCCGAGGGCCTGCGCCGTGTAAGGGTCTTCCCAGTCCAGCATCAGATCCTCGTCCGCCCCGTCCAGCAGGTCGCAGACCAACATACACCCGTCCAACCGGAGCTGGCACGCCTCGGCGACCTTCCCCTCAGCCGTCAGCCGGTCGGCCAGCGCCTCGCGAGCCTCGAAATGCGCCGGATTGGACGCGATGATTTCCCGCCACGTCTCCTCGCCGCTGTTTTCGGGCACCCGTCGTGCCGCACGGGCCGGGACGAGTTTGTAAAAAGTGCCGATCACAGGCTCGAGACGAAGCGGATTTTTCCTGGTTTCCATAAGTCGGGTTTTTACGCAGGCAAAGATACTGACGATTTGGAAACCAGCGTCCGAAATGTTACTTTTGCATCCGGTCGGGTCCCGTAGCTCAGTTGGATAGAGCAACAGATTTCTAATCTGTCGGTCACAGGTTCGAGCCCTGTCGGGATCACACGAAATAAATCCTTTATATGCTGTGGGTTGCAGCGTTATAGGATTCCGAATAAAAAGGAGATTGCTCGCGCGATCTCCTTTTTTCATGTCCATTCCGCAGCTCCTGGCAGGCCGGCATCGGCTTGTCCGGCCTTGTTCGCCGTCGCAGGAATCCTTCGGATGCAGGAAGCTGCGACGCTTTTGGTCGAAAATTTGCAGGCAAGCAAGAGGGGGGCGGAAGGCCGTATCTATATATTATATGTGTCGGAAATTCATTATTTACAAATCGAAAAAGAGAGCCGTGATCATTACCGCGTTCAGCATCGCGTTGGCCCCGGCCGGCTTTCTGATCCTGCAGTACGGCGGCGACGAGGTGATGGGACGGGGTTTTATCATTCTGTCGATGCTGTGTCTGTTGTTCGGGGTGGGGTCGCTCTACGACCGCAAGCCCTGCATCGTGCTGACGGAGCGGGGCATCACGGAAAAGACGACCCTCCGCGAGGAGATCGAGTGGGATGCGATCCTTTGCGTCGACGATCTTTTCTTCCGGGGCCGGAATTTTGTCCGGCTCCTTACCGCTGTGGATTACAAACCGGAACTGCTGCGTCCCGGATGGTTCGATCGTTTCGACAGGATGTACGGGAAGAACGGTCTGAAAGCCGTGTATATCTCGACATCTTACATAGAAGTCGACTCCTTTCGGCTGGCCCGGTTTATCGGCCGGATGAGGGCTGCGAACTCCGATGAAAGGAAAAAGCTGCTGACCGTGCCGTCCCGGGAGTGGTAGCATTCGGGGCCGTCGGACGGGATTCCGCCCGCACCGCATCCGGCGGGTGCGGCAAAGGTGTCTTCTTTCGGACGTTCCGGACGGGTTGCGGAGAGGATATGAAAAATTCCAGGATATGTTCGGGAGGGCGATAGAAGTTCACGGATCGCGTTATATACTTTATCGTACCAGCTGTCCCTTTTCGGCTCTGCGCCGGGGGCCGCTTCTCGCGGCCGGGGGGGCGGCGCGAGCCGAACTCGAAAAGAGGAGAAAAGTACATTAAAGTATATGATCGCGTTTATAAAACATTTTGCACAGTGAATAAGAAAAAATAATCCCCCCCGGGGTGTTTTATAGGCGGGTTTGGATAGGGCTCTCTGCGGAATCTGTCGAAAATATAAAGGAGGAACAGCCGGAGCGGCTGTTCCTTTCGTTAGTGCGACCCGGCACGGCAAAGAAAAAAGAGGGGGTCAGCCCATCGTGTTGAACCGGATGGAGGCCTTGACCATGGCCAGCGCACGAATCGACGAGACGGGTATCTCTTTCGGCGCATGATGCGGGTTGTGGCTCACCAGCAGCACGTAGTCCGGCTTGTCTTCGACTTTCTTGATGAATTTCACGGTGATGTATTCTTCGCCTTCGTAGTTGAACGAGATCAGGTACATTTCCCCCCAGATGATGTTGTAGTAGTCCTGTATCTGCTTGTACATCACGATGTCGCCCGATTTGAGCAGGGGGTACATAGAGTCGCCCCGGACGTAGACCGCTCCGTCGCAGCGCGGCAGGTCCGGGATGGAGATGTAGTCGATCGGGGTGTTCTGGTTCGTGAAGATCGGGACCAGTCCCGCCACCGCCTCGAAGTCGTACAGCGGCACCTGTTGCCGCTGTACACGGCTCTCTCCGGCGTGTTCCGGCAGCGGGTTGAATACTGCTATCGGCCGGTGTCCGGTGCGGAACATGCTGCCTTCACCCGTCAGCAGCCATCCTTTGTCGATTTCCGGGAATGCCATCACGATGCGATCGGCCAACTTGTCCGAAATGCCGTTCCGGCCCCGCCGGATGTGGTAGATCGAGTCGGGATGGTTCAGTCCGATGCGCAGGGCGAAATTCCGGCCGTTCAATTTGGTGTATTCGAGCAGGGCTTGGATGCGTAGAGCGTCGGTCATAGTTGCGGTGTTGAGGTATGCCGTAGAACAATACAGCATGTATTAATCAGGTATTATCATTACAAAGGTAGGAGAAAATGTGAAAAATCAAATCGCAAAACCGGGACTGTTTTTCCGCCCTGTGTTTTTTCAGTCTGTCCGGGGTGTTTTCGGAGGCAGGAAGCATCTGTTTCGGGGGGAGGCGCCTTTACGCTGTGTCTGATGTATTATGCCCCGAGAGGGTTATCGTGGAAACGAGGGGGGAGATCATGCTGTTTTTCAGCACGGTTCAGGAAAACCGGAAAAGTTTTATGCAAAATTAGGGGGGCGGGGTTGTGCGTTTTGATTTTTTATCTACCTTTGCACTCGGTAAACCGTTGCGGTGGTTTGCGGGAGTTTTGCTGTTGTAGCTCAGTGGTAGAGCACTTCCTTGGTAAGGAAGAGGTCACGAGTTCAATCCTCGTCAACAGCTCATTTGTGGGGGGGCTTTATGGGGTTGGCGTATTGTACATACATTTACTGCGGGATAGCCTTGGGTTGGGAGGTGGCGCACACAACTTTTGCCCGAAACGATGGGATCATCGTTTCCGAGAAACGCTTCCAACCTTGGCAAGGTTACCGCAAACGCACATTACATATATTGTGAGAAGCCATAGGTTGGTATTGTACACACACTTACTGCGGAAATAGCTCAGTTGGTAGAGCACAACCTTTGCCCGAAACGATGGGATCATCGTTTCCGAGAAACGCTGCCAACCTTGGCAAGGTTACCGTAAGACATACACGACTGTACACACACTTACTGCGGAAATAGCTCAGTTGGTAGAGCACAACTTTTGCCCGAAACGATGGGATCATCGTTTCCGAGAAACGCTTCCAACCTTGGCAAGTTTACCGCGAGACATATATAGTACACACACACTTACTGCGGGATAGCCTTGGGTTGGGAGGTAGAGCACAACCTTCGCCCGAAACGATGGGATCATCGTTTCCGAAGAATGCTTCCAACCTTGGCAAGTTTACCGCGAGACATATAGTACACACACTTACTGCGGAAATAGCTCAGTTGGTAGAGCACAACCTTGCCAAGGTTGGGGTCGCGAGTTCGAGTCTCGTTTTCCGCTCACAAAAGCCGGAATGAAAGACACGGCATCCGGGTAAAAACAACGAAGCCCTTTTGAAAGACGTTTCAAAAGGGCTTTTTCATGCCCGCCACTCCCAAAAACATCGCAGGACACCCCAAAACCGCTTCCGGACATTGGGAAAATCCCACAACCACTTCTCCTTATCGCCCCCGTTTGTACCCTGTCCGATTGTCACCCCCCGTAGAAATACGGACTTTTTCCACCGAATATGCAGCTTCGGCAGTAACAAACTGAATGTGTATCCGGCAAATTGAATTGAAGAGAGGGGTAAGCGAACATTTTGCCGCGTCATGTTCCATCCGCGGATAGAGGCGCGGCCCATTGCGGATTGTGCCGGAACTTCCGACGGAGGTTCAGAGGCGGGCACCCGTAGAAACGGGAAATTGCGGAATTCTGTAAAAAAGTGTACATTCGCAACACATAACCTTACAACCGAGATTGCCTATGATTGAATGACAACATACTGACTGAATCCGCACCGATGCCGGGAGACGGCCGGTGCGTCATACATAAAAAGCGTTAGCTTTGCATCTTTGCATATCGAAATCTGGAAAATTTCAAATTGTGGCAAAAGAAGTGAAGTTGATGCTCACGTTTCCAACGTGGGCTTCACTTTTGATTATTGCCACAGGGTATTCCAGAACCTCGATATGCGATAATTGCGAGTTATGTCCCACGTTTTTTATGTCTTTGCGCAAACCTTTTTAATCCGCCGTGGGACCGGCGACAACTCGACAAGAAATGAAAAAAATCTGTTTCGTTCTGTTGTTGTCTTCCTTAATCGGTTGGCATCCTGAGACTGCACACGCAAAAAAAACGTATTCGGTTCCGACCACAGTGGAATCCTCTCCAACCGGAGCCAAAGTCTATTTCAAAGGACAACTGGTCTGTGGGACCACACCGGGATCCATCACCTTGAAACTCACGAAAGAAGAGATGAAACGGGGGATAGACTTGATTTTCCGTAAAGACGGCTATCCGGACGGAACTGTGCATGCGACACCCACACAGACAAAGATCGGGTTCTTTAAAGTAACGGATGCCATGAGCGTAGCTTATGAATTTCCGCAAAGTTCAACCTATGCCAAAGACCCGACCATTCCAGCGGGAGAAGCCACCAATCGTGTCAGCCGCGACCGGGCCGGACAGACAGCCCTCGAACGCACGATTATCCGCTGGTTTTTCGACTCCGATCCGCAGGGAGCGCGCATTTTCTGGCGCGTAGTTTCGAGCATCCCCGCCGAAGTGAAAAACACCAATGAGACCTACCTGATGACCACTCCGTTCGAGGAGACACGATCGTTCAACATTCTGGGTCTGACCTATGAAAATTCGCGCGACGTGCAGATCGAAATCAAAGTCATGAAAAGCGGTTACGCCCCGCAGGTGAAACGGTTCAATGTCCGCCAGGCCATCGACCAGCAGGAAATCAGCAGTTTCTTCATGTTAGTGAAAGAGGAGGATTAATTCCGAAGACAGCAAAGGGGGTGAATCTACCCCCTTTGCAAAATCTGCCTTCCCTTTTCTACCCCGAAGGCAGGGCGGTCGATGCAGGTAATCTTTTAACAACCCATCGCATACCTGTTTATGGACGACACCAGTTAAATGCTTCAATAGTGCACCAGAAATACAATTTACGATTCTCCGCCTGATGTCCGAAAGTTTTCCGTTCTGGACACCCCCATCGCTATCCGCCATATCGGGCAGTTTCTGCCGGACGTTCGATGCGGCGTGAAAAGGATGCCGAAGTCAGCGGCCTGTACGGAGGCCTGCGCAGCAGCCTGTCCCGCAGCAGTCCCCACACGAAACCCGCATGCGCCCGCAACGTCCGGGCCAGCCCGTAATGCCGCACCATAATATCCCACCGCTCCCACCAGCTCGCCCGGCGGCGGCGCGTCGAGACCCCTCCCGTAGCGAAACAGCTTAGGATCGATCCCGTATCCCTGACCGTCGAAGCCCGCTTCAGGCACTCGATCACCCAATCGATGTCCGCCGCCAAAGCATACCGCTGCGTATCATACAGCGGCGCGATCTCCCGGCGCACGATGAACGACTGGTGGCACACCACCATTCCCCGTTCCAGCGAGCGCCACGTCAATCCCCCCCTCGGCAGCCGCTTCCGGCGCAGACCCAATGCCACCCCCTCCGGCGAAACGATCAGCGCCTCCCCGTAATACACATCCGCCCGCGGCTCCCCCGCCCCGAATAGCTTCGTCAGTACATCCGTTCCGTACACCGTGTCCCCCGCATTCACGAACCACAGGTAATCCCCCGTCGCCGCCCGGATTCCCTTGTTCATCGCATCGTACAATCCCCCGTCCGGCTCGCTCACCCCATACGAAATCAGCTCCCGATACCGTTTCATGACCTCGGGCGTGCCGTCCGTCGAAGCCCCGTCGATCACCACGACCTCCAGCTCCGCCGCCGAACGGTCCAGCGCCGAAAGATTCGCGAGCGTCCGCTCCAGCTCCGCCGCCGCATTCCATACCACTGTAATGACCGAAACCTTGACCATAGCCGCAAAAGAGAAGAATTCCCTGCAAAATTACTATATTTGGCACGATTTTACACCCCCGCCGTGCGGTCGTGCCTCGGATGCGGCCGCTATTCCTCGCGGGCCCAGGCCGAGGCGTTCCCATGTAAAAAACGACATCCATGAGCGATTATAAAACGACCATCCGTCTCTCCCTGACCGTCGTCACGGCCCTTTTAGTCGGCGCCGGACTCGGCATCATGCTCGAACGCGCGGCTTTGCGCGACGCTTACACTGTCGCCCGGCAGGGCGATAAGCTCACCTGGGCTTTGAGCGAGATCGAAGAACGCTATGTCGACTCCGTTACGCGCGACTCGCTGGCCGAACTGGCCCTGCCCGCACTGCTGCAGGAACTCGATCCGCATTCGGTGTATATCCCCGCCAGCGAGTTCGCCGCCACCAACGAACCGCTGACCGGCACGTTCGACGGTATCGGCGTGATGTTCAACATGCTGACCGACACCGTGCAGATCACCAACGTCATCTCCGGAGGGCCGAGCGCCGCAGCGGGCATCGTGGCCGGCGACCGCATCATTACCGTGAACGACAGCCTGATCGCCGGGGTGAAAATGGATCAGGACAAAGTGGTGGGGATGCTGCGAGGCAAGCGCGGCTCCACTGTGAAGTTAGGAATACTGCGGGCGCCGGCCGAAGATTTGCTGCCCGTCACCGTCACCCGCGGGGCGATACCGGTCAAGAGCCTCGAAGCGTCGTTTATCGTACCCGGCAGCCCGGAGACCGGATACATCAAATTCAGCCGCTTCGCGGCCACCACCTACAATGAAGTGCTCGCCGCCCTCGTGCAGCTGCGCGAGCAGGGTGCCCGAAAAGTGATCCTCGACCTGCGCGGCAACGGCGGCGGATACCTCGACCAGGCTATCTACATCGCCAACGAATTTCTGGCCGCAGGACGCAAAATCGTCTACACCGAGGGGCGCGCCTCGCCCCGTGCCGATCAGAATGCCGACGGCCTGGGCCAGTTCCAGGACGTGGAGCTGGCGGTGGTGATCGACGAGAACTCCGCCTCGGCTTCCGAGATCGTCGCCGGGGCCATACAGGACAACGACCGCGGGGTGATCGTCGGCCGCCGCTCGTTCGGCAAGGGGCTGGTGCAGGAGCAGATCCCTTATCCGGGGCAGGACGGGTCGGCCATGCGGCTGACCGTCGCGCGCTATTACACCCCGGTGGGGCGTTCGATTCAGAAACCGTATACGCCGGGCGACGAAGAGGACTACAATGACGAGCTGATGCGCCGCTACGAACACAGCGAGATGCTCAGCGCCGACAGCATCCACCTGGCCGACTCGCTGAAATACATCACCCCGGGCGGCAAGGTCGTCTACGGCGGGGGCGGGATCATGCCGGACATTTTCGTGCCCATGGATACCACGGGGCTGACGCCGTATTTCTCGAAACTGTTTCAGAAAAACCTGATTTTCCGGTACGCGCAGCAGGCTTCCGACCGCTACCGCAAACAGATCAATGCCATCGGGAGCCTCGAAGAGCTCGACCGCTTTTTCGCCGACAAGAATCTTTTCTACGACTTCGTGGCCTATGCCGACCGGGAGGGGGTGCATCCGACGGAGACGGAGATGACCCTGTCGAGACCGATCATCACGGCCCAGATCAAAGGATATATCGGGCGGAATACGCCGCTCGACGAAACGGCGTTCTATTACTATATCTTTCCGCAGGACAGCACCTTGGTGCGGGCTGCGCGGGCTTTGCAGCGGTGAGACGCTGTGTCTTTTCAGCACTTCTTTTCCGCGCGGCGCGAGCTGCTCTTGCACGGCACAATCACAAGACAAGGCCGGAGCGAAAAAAAACGCTCCGGCCTTGTTGTCGTTTTGTCGAAAAATCTCTGCCTCCCAAAGCACGACAGCCTCGAATCCTCTGGCAAGATTCACCCCCGGATCAGCCCAATCTTGCTCAGAAAGATAATGGCTACGGCCACCGGCGACACATACCGCACGACGAACCGAAACACGGGAAAGATCCGGTTGTTGTACGCCCCGTTCGTCGTGAAGACTTTCCGGAGCCGCTTCTCGGAGATATGCCAGCCGGTGAAAATCACGATCAGCAGCCCGCTGATCGTCATCAGATAGTTCGACGAAAGCATGTCTAAGAAGTCGAAGACGTTGTATTTGCCGATCATCAGGCGCGACCCTTCGACCTGCGACTGGGCGCAAAGGGCCGACACGAGGGTCAGTGTCCCGAAGAGCCACCACACTGCCCGGTGCCGTTTCATCTTCAGCTCTTCCATCAGGTAGTTGGTCATCATCTCGAAAATCGAGACCATCGAGGTCAGCGCGGCGATGGTGATGAGCGAGAAGAACAGAATGCCGGCATATTGTCCGCCCGGCATCTGTCCGAAGATGTTCGGCAGGGTGAGGAAAATCAGGTCCGGCCCCTGGGTCGGACTGATCCCGAAGGTGAAAACGGCGGGGAAAATGGCAATGCCGGCCAGGATCGCTATCGTCGTGTCGATCAGCGTGACGATCCCTTTGGAGCGGAGCATATTCTCCGGTTTCACCACATAGGAGCTGTAGGTTATCATCACGCCCATGCCGAGGCTCAGGGTGAAAAATACCTGCCCCAGCGCATCCAGCACGGTATTGGCGGTGATTTTTGAGAAGTCGGGCTTGAACAGGAAGCTCATCCCCTCCCGAAATCCGCTGAGGGTGAATGAGTTGACGCAGAGCACCAAAAGAATTCCGACCAGCAGCGGCATCAGTATTTTGTTCCACCGTTCCACGCCTTTTTCGACGCCTTTGAAGACGACGAATGCGGTGAGGCCCAGAAAGCCGGCGGAGAGCAGGATCGGCTGCCATCCGGTGTTTTTGAAGGCGTTGAATCCGGCGGCGATTTCGTCGTAACTTTGTCCGGCGTTGGCATTGATGATCGAGTCGTAGAGAAAACGGACGCTCCATCCGGAGATGACGCTGTAAAATCCGAGGATGCAGAATCCGGCCACAACGCCCATGTAACCGACCAAATACCATTTGCTTCGCGGGGCGAGTTGTTTGAAGGAGCCGACGGCGCCGCGGTGGGTGGCTCTCCCGATAATAAATTCGGACAGGATCAGCGGAAGCCCCACGGCCAGGATCAAAAACAGGTAGAGGAGCAAAAAGGCAGCGCCGCCGTTGGCACCGGCCAGATAGGGGAATCGCCAGATGTTGCCCAGCCCTACGGCGGAGCCTACTACGGCCATCATGGTTCCGAATGAGCTGGTGAATGCTCCTCTTTGTTCTTTCATGTGTTTTAAACCGTATTTCAAGTGTCTGATCCTTACAGCATTACTGGCTCTCACGAAACTGTTTGTAAAACCGTAGGGTTTATTGTACACATCCTGTTTGAGGGAACTGTTCTCTTTGTGAACAAAGAGAACCAGAAAAACTTTTTGAGATGCTAACGCATCTCTTG
>NZ_CANQYJ010000077.1 GCF_947628055.1 uncultured Rikenella sp. | reverse complement strand
CCCGGCTGCCCGCTGCCCGGAAGCTCCGGCGGTATCTGCCCATCTCCTGACTGCTCTCCGTCCGGAATCCGGCGTGCCACCCACACAGCCCCCTTGTTCACATTCTTCCCCTTCACGATCCGGGTTCCCTTGCCGATAATTTCGAGGACCCACACTTCGTTCGGGTCGGCCACCGAAATCGACTCGCCCGACGACGCATACCCGTATTCCGCCACCAACCGGGTCATCAACTCGATCGCCTCGCGCGCCGTCCTGCACCGCTGCAAAGCAATGTACATCAACGACCCGTAGTCGAGCATCCCCGTGGTATCGACCAGCTGCGGCAGGCCGCCCCACGTACTCTCCCCGATCAACAGCTGGTGCTCGTTCATATTCCCCACCACCGAGTAGGTATGTCCGGCCTGAGGTATTTCCCCCATGAGTCTGCCGGTATCCCATTCGTACACTTTCATCATCGCTCCGGCCGGATAATCGGCTGCCGGACGGTAGTAAAGCTCCCCGTAGAGGGTGTGGGAGTCAGCCGAATAGCTGATCATGGTCGATCCCGTCTTGGAAGCCCCTTTCGTTACGAGAATGTTGGTACACGCCGAAGCCCCTGGCAAGCCCAGAATGGCACTGGCCAGCAAAGCTGCGAAAAGTTTTGTTTTCTTCATCTGTATGCTGTAAATTTGTTTTGTTTCGGCTGCCTCGCAGCCCCGCCCGATGCAGAGAATGACAAATATAGAAAAAATCGAACAGAATGGGAAAGATTGCTGACAATCTGGCCCGAATACGGCAGTCGCTGCCGGAAGGGGTGACGCTGGTGGCCGTGTCGAAATTCCATCCGGCGGAGGCCCTGCGGGAGGCTTACGAGGCGGGGCAGCGCGTCTTCGGCGAAAGCAGGCCGCAAGAGATGACCGCTAAATGCCGGATTCTTCCCGAAGACATAGAATGGCACATGATCGGCCACCTGCAGACCAACAAGGTCAAGTATATCGCGCCGTTCGTGTCGCTCATCCACTCGGTGGATTCCTGGCGGTTAGCGGAGACGATCGACCGCGAGGCGGCCAAGGCGGGACGGACGATCGATGTGCTGTTGCAGCTCCATATCGCACAGGAAGAGACCAAATTCGGATGGGATGCGGCGGAATTGGAACATTTTTTGCAGGACGGACGACTGACCGGACTGGAACATATTCGCATCCGGGGATTGATGGGGATGGCATCGCTGACTGACAATATGTCGCAAGTACGGGACGAGTTTCGGACATTACACCGTGATTTTGTCCGGTTCAGGGAGAAATATTTGCCGCATATGGACGTTTTATCGATGGGGATGTCCGGCGACTACCCGATAGCGATCGAAGAGGGGGCGACGATGGTGCGCATCGGAAGCAGCATTTTCGGTAGGCGGGAATATTAAAATAGAAAACCAAACCACACAATTATTTTCGATATGGAGAGAATCAAGACGAAATATCTGGGGCTGGAATTGAAAAGCCCGGTCATTCTGAGCAGTTCGGGGCTGACCTCTACGCTGCAGCGCATCAAGGACGCCGAAGCGGCGGGAGCGGGAGCTGTGGTGCTCAAATCCATCTTCGAGGAACAGATCATGAACGAGGTGGCCCATGTGGACAGCTACAGCGACTATCCGGAAGCGGCGGACTATGTGCGCTCGTATGTGCAGGACAACAGCGTGGGGCTGTACCTCAAACTGATCGAAGATGCCAAACAACAGTGCGGCATTCCGATCATCGCCAGCATCAACTGCCGGCAGGCGGGGGAGTGGGTCGACTATGCGCGGGTGATCGAGGCCGCAGGGGCGGATGCGCTGGAGCTGAACATCTTCCTGCTGCCGACCGACAAAGAGACTTCATCGGATGAGATCGAACGCAAGTACCTGAATATCATAGAACAGGTGAAAGAGGCGATTACGATCCCGTTGTCGGTGAAGCTTGGCGCAGGATTCACCAATCCGCTGGCCGTCGTCCGGGAAATCTATTACCGGAACGTGAAGGGCGTCGTGCTGTTCAACCGGTTCTACCCGACCGATATCGATATCGAGGCGATGACTGTCAAGGCGGGGGATATTTTCAGCCATTCGTCGGAGCTGTCCAACGTGCTGCGGTGGACGGCATTCGTAAACGGGTCGCTGCCTCTGATCGATGTGGCGGTGTCGACCGGGGTGCATACGGGCGCCGATGCAGTCAAGGCGATGTTGGCCGGCGCTTCGGCGGTCGAGATCGCCAGCGTCGTCTACGAAAAAGGGCTGGAAGTTATCAGCGAGATGAACGCTTTTGTCGGAGACTGGATGCGCCGCCACGAATTTCAGACCACCCGGGACTTTATCGGTCGGATGAACGCCGGAAACATTCCGAACCCGATGCTGTATGAACGGACACAGTTCATGAAATACTATTCGAATCACGAATAATTCTTATCTGTCCGTTGGACGAAGGAGGCGTTTCCCAATGCCTCCTTTTCGTTTTATTCGGATAGGATGGGAACGCATTTCGAGGCGGCTCTTTCGTTTCTTCCAGTTCGGTCTGGTCGCCGGGGACTGAAAGCGGGCGCATTTCGATTTTTTCACAAATCCGAGGTTATCTGTAAAAAATTAGCAATATTTGTCGGAGCAAATATCAACCCAGACAAATGCAGCAGACAAAAGACGTAGTCATCCGATTCTCAGGCGATTCGGGTGACGGCATGCAATTGACCGGGACGCTGTTCAGCGATACTTCGGCCTTGGGAGGGAACAGTATTGCGACGTTCCCCGATTTTCCGGCCGAAATTCGCGCGCCGCAGGGAACGATGGCGGGCGTTTCCGGTTTCCAGGTACACATCGGCAGCGAAAAGGTCTTGACCTCAGGCGACTATTGCGATCTGTTGGTGGCGATGAATCCGGTCGCCTTGCGCGCCAACCGGAAATGGCTCAAGAAAGGGGCCACCGTGATCGTCGATGCCGACAGCTTCACCGAAGCGGCGGTCAAAAGAGCGGGGTTCCAGACGCTCGACCCGTTTGCCGAATTAGGGATTGCCGACTACAATATCGTGCGGGCGCCGATCTCGTCCATGACCAAGGATGCGCTGGCGGAAACGGGACTCGACCCGAAAGCGGCCAATAAATGCAAAAATATGTTTGCATTGGGGGTATGTTTCTGCCTCTATGACATGCCGCTCGACCACACGGAAAACTACCTGCGGCGGAAATTCGCCAAGAAACCGGCGGTGGCCGATGCCAATGTACTCGCATTGAAGGCGGGGTATAATTACGCCTCCAACACCCATATCTTTACGACGACTTATCAGGTGCCGGCCGCCAAATTGCCGAAAGGCACCTATCGGACCATCTCGGGCAATGTGGCGATGGCTTGGGGACTGATGGCCGCTTCCGAAAAGTCGGGGCGGCCGTTGTTCTGCGGCTCCTATCCGATTACGCCGGCGACGGCGATTCTCGAAGAGTTGGCCAAACGGAAAGACTTGGGAGTGAAGACCTTGCAGGTCGAGGATGAGATTGCCGGGATTTGCACAGCGATCGGAGCGTCGTTTGCCGGGAATATGGGGGTGACCACCACTTCCGGGCCGGGGCTTTCACTCAAGAGCGAAGCGTTGGGGCTGGCGGTGATGACCGAATTGCCGTTGGTGGTGATCGACGTGCAGCGGGGAGGGCCTTCGACGGGACTGCCGACCAAGACCGAACAGGCGGATTTATACCAGGCTCTTTGGGGGCGGAACGGGGAGTGTCCGCTGGTGGTGATGGCGGCATGTACGCCGTCGGGATGTTTCGATGCGGCGTTTCGGGCGGCTAAGATCGCCATGGAACACATGACGCCGGTGGTTCTGCTTTCGGACGGCTATATCGCCAACGGGTCGGAGGCCTGGCGGATACCGTCGATGAACGACTATCCGGAAATTCATCCGCCGGTGGTGACGGAACGGCCGGATGGGGGATTTCTGCCGTATGTGCGGGATGAGAAACGGTTGGCACGCAGTTGGGCGCTGCCGGGATCGCCGGGATGCGAACACCGGTTGGGGGGGCTGGAAAAGCAGGACTGCGTCGGCTGTCTCTCGCACGATCCCCAGAACCACCAGAAGATGGTGAACCTGCGGGCGGAAAAGGTGGCTCGCGTGGCCGATTTCATCCCGGAACAGGAAGTCTATGGGGATAAGAGCGGCGACTTGCTGGTCGTGGGGTGGGGTGGAACTTTCGGACAGCTGCGCTCGGCGGTGGATGTCATGCGGCAGGAAGGGAAACACGTCTCGCACTGCCACTTCAGCTACATCAATCCGCTGCCGAAAGGGGTGGAGAAAATCTTCTCGAAATTCAAGAAGATCGTGGTGTGCGAGCTCAATATGGGGCAGTTCGCCGATTATCTGCGGATGAATTTCCAATCCTTCACCTACCTGCAATATAACAAAGTACAGGGGCTGCCTTTCACGGTGGCCGAACTGACCGACTGTTTCCGTACCTTGTTAGACGACAATAAATAGAGACTGTTATGATACGATATACTCCACAGGATTTCAAAAGCGACCAGGAGGTCAAATGGTGTCCGGGATGCGGCAACCACTTTATTCTGAACGCGGTGACCAAGGCTTTGCCGGAGGTGGCCGAGGCGCTCAATTATCAACACCAGCGTTTTACGTTCGTTTCGGGGATCGGCTGTTCGTCGCGGTTCCCGTACTACGTGCATACCTACGGGTTTCACGGGATTCACGGCCGGGCGGCGGCGATCGCCACGGGGGTCAAGGTGGCGAATCCGACGCTGTCGGTGTGGGAGGTGACGGGAGACGGCGATGCGCTGGCGATCGGGGGAAATCACTTTATCCATGCCATACGGCGGAATATCGACATCAATATCATGCTGTTCAACAACCAGATCTATGGCTTGACGAAAGGGCAATATTCGCCGACGTCGCCGCTGGGCAAGGTGACGAAGACGTCGCCGTATGGGACGGTGGAACACCCTTTTGCGCCGGGTGAGATCGTGCTGGGGGCGCGGGGAACGTTCTTTGCGCGGACGATCGACGTGGATGTGAATCTGACAAAGGATTGTTTGGTGGCGGCGGCGAAAAACGACGGGGCTTCGGTGGTCGAGATTTTGCAGAACTGCGTGATCTTCAATGATAAGGCTTACGATTCGTTTCTGAACAAGGAGGTGAGGGAGGATATGACGATCGTCTTGAAGCACGGCGAACCGATGATTTTCGGCAAGAATCGGGACAAGGGGCTGATTCTGGACGGTCTGAAGTTGAAGGTAGTGAAGATCGGGGAAAATGGGATTACTCGGGCGGATATTCTGGTGCATGATGCGACGGAGCCGAACCCGGGGATTCACATGATGCTGGTCAATATGAAAGCGCCGGAGATGCCGGTGGCGCTGGGGGTGATCCGGGCGGTCAAGGATCATACGTATGACGATCAGGTGCGCGACCAGTTGATCGAGGTGCGGATGCGGGCCAAAATTTTCAACATGGAGCAACTCTTACACAGCGGCGAAACGTGGGAGGTTAAATAATAAATTTCACTCCTTTTTTCTTTGCGGCAGTTCTTGGCTACGTGCGGGGACTGCCGTTTTTTTTCAAAAAGCGGCACCAAAAACTTTTGAGATCGCTATGCTATGTCTTAGCTCCGCAATCCCATATTTAGTTTTGGGATTGGGCCGGGAGCAATAGCGGGCTTAATGAAGTAATAACCTTACAGCCCGCTATTGCCCCGACCCAAACACTAAAGTGCTAAAGAATAAGGACTACGGCAGCCCATGCGAAACGTAAGTTTCGCTCAAAATTTTTGGTTCTCTTTGTTCACAAAGAGAACAGTACCCTCCCTGTACAAAGAATTAGTCGAAGAGAAAAAGTACCGAATTATCGTTTCCCGCCTCGCTGTTGCTGCTGTTTGCGCAACGCCTCCTGCTGCCGCTGCATCTCTTCGAGCCGCAGCTGCCATTTCGACTTCTTCACCGGCTTTTTCGTATTTTCCATCATCTGAGCATGCAGCTTCTTGTCATTCACCATGTAGCGGAACGCGAAAGTCTGCCCCATTGTGATGATATTGGCCAGTAGGTAGTAATAGCACAGCCCTGCCGAATAATTGTTGAACCATACCAGCAGCAGAATCGGCATCAGGTAGAGCATCATGAATTTCATTCCCGGCATTTGCTGGCTGCTCATCCCCGCCGACTGCGCATAGTTGATCTTTGAAACGACGAACAACGATACAGCCATCAGCAAGGCGAACAGGCTCACATGATCGCCGTAGAACGGAATACTGAACCCGTCCGGGAAATTCCAGATGCTGTCATAAGAAGATAAATCGTCCGCCCACAGGAACGCTTTCCCTCGCAACTCGATCGAAGCCGGGAAGAACCGGAACATCGCGATCAGGATCGGGAACTGGATCAGCAGCGGCAAACAGCCTCCCATCGGATTCACCCCCGCCGCCTTGTAAAGTTGCAGCATGGCCTGCTGCTTCTTCATCGCATCCTCTTTCTTCGGATACTTTTCGTTCAGTTTGTCGATATCCGGCTTGAGAAGCCGCATTTTCGCCGTCGAAAGATATGATTTGTAAGTAAGCGGGAAAATCAACAGTTTGATCAGCACCGTCAGAATCAAGATCACGATCCCGAAATTGGCGATATATCCCCCCAGGAAATCGAATACCGGAATCACCACGTAACGGTTGATCCATCCGATGATCCACCAGCCTAACGGCACCAATTTCTGAAATTCCAAGTCCCCGTACTGTTTCAAAACCGAATATTTGTTCGGCCCGAAGTAGAATTGCAAGTCATATCCCTGCGTCGTCGCCGCAGAGTAGGGCAGTGCCAGTTGCGCCGAAAAGTCCTTGATATTCGCATCCGTCGGCGGAAAAGTATTGTACTTCAAATCCGCCGCCGAAAAGTTGTCGTTCGCCACGATGATCGACGAAAAGAACTGCTGTTTGAACGCCACCCACTGCACCTTGGTGGTAATATCCTCCTTTTTCGTCCCCGTAGAGATGCCCAGCTCCTCGATCGACGTCTCGCCCGGATATTTATAGGCGATCGTCGTATAATTGTTTTCGTTCTGGAATCCCTTTTCCTCCTGCGGCGAAACGATATTCCACTCCAGCGTCATATCCGTCTGGTTCGGCGCGATTTTTCCCTTGAAATGGGACAGATCCACCTTCATATCCATCAGGTAGTTATCCGGCCGTATGGTGTAGAGGTACTCCAAGTACGAAGCCCCTGTCGTATCCGCATAGAGCCGGAAGGCGATCGAGGTATCCGAAACCATCCGCGGCGTGAAATAGAAATCTGCCGTATTGATCTGCGCCGGCGCAAAGAGATTGAGGTTGAACCGCGATCCCTCCTCTGTAAAAAGCATCAGCGGGTCGCCGTTGTACTTCTTATAATCCTTGAGCTCCACCGCCGCGATCCGCCCCCCTTTATTGGAAAAGGTGAGGATAAAGAGGTCGTTTTCTAACGTATGGAACGTTTCCGTCCCTTTCAGTTGCGCGTCGAAAGCCGAACCCAGCACCGAAGGCGCCGGTTTGGCATTGTCCCGCGCCGCGTTGTCGTCCTGCGGCAGCTGTCCCTGCACCAAAGAGTCGCCCGCCGGTAATGACGGGACCTGCTTCGACGCATGAGCCAACGCGATGGAATCCTGCTTTTGTTGCTCCTTGAGCCTTTCCGTATATTGTTTGTTGTTGTACCAGCTGAACCCGAAAAGGATCACTCCGATCACCAACAAACCGATCAGTGTGTTTTTATTCATTGATGAAGTTTATTTCTGCTTGGTTTCCTGATAGTTGATAGCCGCCTTGACGAAATCGACGAACAACGGATGCGGATGGATGACCGTGCTTTTGTATTCCGGATGGTACTGGACACCGACGAACCACGGATGTCCCTGCACCTCGACGACCTCCACCAGATTCGTTTCCGGATTGATCCCCGTGGCGATCATCCCCGCCGCCTCTAACGCATCCTTATACTTGTTGTTGAACTCGTACCGGTGCCGGTGCCGTTCGCTGATCTCCGTTTTTCCGTATGCCTGCCAGGCATGCGAACCCTCCATCAACCGGCACGGGTAAGCCCCCAGCCGCATCGTCCCCCCCTTCTCGGTAATCCCTTTCTGTTCTTCCATCAGATCGATCACCGGTTCCGGAGTAGCCCCCGTCTCGGTCGAATTGGCCTCCGTCAGCCCTAACACATTCCGTGCATATTCGATCACGCTGCACTGCATCCCGAGACATATCCCCAGAAACGGTACCTGATTCTCCCTCGCATACTTCACCGCCGTAATCTTCCCCTCCAATCCCCGATGTCCGAACCCCGGCGCCACCAGTATCCCGCTCATATCCCCCAATATCGTCCCCGCATTTCCGTCCGTAATTTTTTCGGCGTTCACGTACTGCAGCTTCACCTTGACATGATTGGTCGCCCCGGCATGAACAAAGGCCTCACTGATCGATTTATAAGCATCCGGCAGCTCGGTGTATTTCCCCACCAAGGCAATCCGCACTTCGCCTTGGTCGGGATGTTTGACCCGATCCACGAAGTCGCGCCATTTTTCGAGGTCGATCGGCCGTTCCGTATCCAGCCCCAACTTCCGCAAAGCTACCGTATCCAAGTTCTGTTCGAGCATCATCAGCGGCACTTCGTAAATGGTCGGCACGTCCAGCGACGCCACCACCGCATCCTGTTCCACATTGCAGAACAGAGCCACTTTCCGTTTGACTTCGTCCGTCAGTGCCATCTCGGAGCGCAGCACCAGAATGTCCGGCTGCAATCCGTTCTCCTGCAACGCTTTGACCGAGTGCTGCGTCGGTTTCGTTTTCAGCTCTCCACTGGCCCGCATGTACGGAATCAAGGTCAAATGCACCACCAGCGTGTTCCGGAACCCCAACTCATACCGCAGCTGCCGTACCGATTCGATGTATGGCAGCGACTCGATGTCCCCCACCGTCCCGCCGATCTCGGTAATGACCACATCGTACTTGTGTTTGGTCCCCAATAATTGGATCCGCCGTTTGATTTCGTCCGTAATATGCGGAATGACCTGCACCGTCTTCCCCAAAAACTCGCCCCGCCGCTCCTTGTTGATGACGCTCTGGTAGATACGTCCCGTCGTCACGTTATTAGCCTGTGAAGTCGGCCTCCCCAGAAAACGTTCATAGTGCCCCAGGTCGAGGTCGGTTTCCGCCCCGTCTTCCGTCACATAGCATTCTCCGTGTTCGTACGGATTGAGCGTTCCCGGGTCGATATTGATATACGGGTCGAGTTTCTGGATCGTTACCGAATACCCCCTGGCCTGCAATAATTTGGCCAGCGAAGCCGCTATAATCCCTTTCCCTAAGGAAGAGGCGACGCCGCCGGTCACGAAAATGTATTTGGTCTGTGATTTCATACGAATATGGTTACTCCTGTTCGGTCGAGTTGGTTGTCGTTGGTTCTTCGGTCTTTTCGGCGACGGGTTCGGCACCGGCCGTCTTTTCCGGCTCCGGCTCCGTTTCCTTCCCGATCTTCGGAGCGGGCGCGGGTTCCGGATGGTCGATCAGCCGAATCTTTTCGGTCAGGGTAGCGATCTGCTCTTTGGCCCGGGCGATCTTGTTCTGCACCTCTCTCATCAGCGCCTCGGCGTTTTTCGATTTGGCGAAGAATCCGATGTTGTTCTCCCAAATCTGAATGTCGCCCTCGATCTGCCGGATTTTGTTGTACAGCCGGTCGCGTTCCATGCTCAGACGCCTCGATCCGCTCTCTTGTATTTGGGCAACCTTATCCCGGAAATTGCGGATATGGCGTTCCCGTTCCTCTCCTCTGAGCAGGTCGAACAGGCCGTCCACCACCCGGCGGTACTCCGTCTGGATCGCCTCTTTTTTCTTGATCGGCACGAAACCGATCTCCGCCCAACGGCGCTGGTACTCTTTGATGGCGTCGAACGTAATATTCGCTTTCTCTTGCAGCCGTTTGCGCATCTCGTCGAGCAAAGACTCCTTCCGTGTCAGGTTTTCGGCATACTGCGAGTCCTGATTCCCGAAATGTTCCGCCTTGCGGGTGAAAAACCGGTCGCTCGCTGCCCGGAACCGTTTCCACACCTGCTCGGAGTGTTTCCGCGACGTCGCCCCGATCTCTTTCCACCGTTTCTGCAGGGCGATCAAAGCATCGGTCGTCGCTTTCCAATCCTCGCTGTCCTGCAACGCCTCGGCCTGTACGCACAAATCTAACTTCGCCTGCAAATTGTCCGCAATCTCAACCTTCATCCCCTGATAAAAAGCGCGTTTGGCCTCGAAGAATTTGTCGCAGGCCGCGCGAAAACGTTCGTAAATCTGCGTATTGTCCTTCTTCGGTGCAAAACCGATCGTTTTCCACACCTTTTGTATCTCGATGATCTGCTCCGACGCTGCATTCCACTCCTTATGCGAAGTGAAAGTCGATCCGGCCAACTCCTCGACCTTTTCGCACAACTCGGTCTTTAGTGTCAGATTCTGTTTCTGCTCCGCTTTGAGCCCCTCGAAATATTCCTGGTGACGCTTGTTGATCTGCGTGCTGGCCGCCTTGAACCGCTCCCAAAGGGTATCCTTGAATTCCGGCGCTACAGGGCCGATCTCGCGCCACTGGTCGTGCAGCTTCTGGAGTTTGTGGAATGCGTCGGTCGCCGACGGTTCCAGCATCAACGCCTCCGCTTCCTCCGCCAGCTCGGTTTTCGCCTCGTAATTCTTCTTGAGGTCGAGGTCGCGCAGTTCCTTGTTGATTTTTATATAGTTATAGAAATTTTCGACATGGTGATGATAGGTTTCCCACAGGTCTTTGATCTTCTCCTGCGGCACGAGACCGGCATCTTTCCACCGCTGCTGCAGCTCCCGGAACGTGTTGAACGTCTGCCCTAAGGTCTCGTTTCCGTTCACCAGCTCCTTGAGCTCTTCGATGATCTGCAATTTCGCCGCATATGCCCGTTCTTTCTCCTGTTCCGCCCGGTTTACGAAAGCATCCCGCTTTTCGCGGTACCGCAACAGCAGCTCCTTGAATCGGGCCTCGTTCTCGTTTCCCGCCGGTTTGAACTCTTCCGGAGCCCCCCCGTCGGCGATAAAAGCCGCCCGCTGTGCCTCGATCTTTGCGCGGCCGGCTTTGTAAAAGGCGATTTTCACCGCCTCCACATCCCCCCGCAGGTTCTGCACCGGGCGTTCCTCCAGCATCTTGGCGAGCAGGTCGATCAGTTCCGCCTGATCTTTACCCGCATAAGGGTTGGCAGACTGAGCCGCGTTTTCCGTTTCCGCCGCAGGTTCCGTAGTTCCGGCGGCCGGGGTAGTGTCCTGCGCAGTTTCGACAATTTCCGTTTCAGTGGAATCGACCGCTACAGCCTCCTCCTGCGGAGATTCAACGGTGTCGAATTGCTCTTTCCCGATTTCGGCAGGGGCTTGAGCAGAAGATAAACCTTGACTTTCCATGTGTTCAGGTTATTTGGGTTGACAAAATCGAAAATGCCCGATTTTCCGAAGAATCCTAATCGAAAGCCCTCCGGAAAATCGGGCATCAAAATTTACCTGCAAACTTAGGAAGTTTTTTCGCCATTCTCAAATTTTTTCGACCGGCGGCGCGCCGGCCCGGGATGCTCTTTTTTCTCTTTGGCCAATAGGGGCTTCAGAAATTGTCCCGTATAGCTTTTCGCACATTTCGCCACCTGTTCCGGTGTCCCCTGCGCGATCAGCTGTCCGCCCCCATCTCCCCCCTCCGGGCCGATGTCGATCAGGTGGTCGGCCACTTTGATCACATCCAAGTTGTGTTCGATCACGATCACCGTATTTCCCTTGTCCGCCAGCTTGTTGAGCACGCCCAACAGTACCCGTATATCCTCGAAGTGCAATCCCGTGGTCGGTTCGTCCAGAATATAGAGCGTATTCCCCGTATCCCGCCGCGACAGCTCAGCCGAGAGTTTGATCCGCTGGCTCTCGCCGCCCGAAAGGGTCGTGCAGGGCTGCCCTAACCGCAAATACCCCAACCCCACGTCCTGGATCGCCTTGAGTTTCTGGTGGATCGTCGGCACCGGCTCGAAGAACTCGACCGCCTGGTTGACCGTCATGTTCAGCACCTCGTCGATGTTCTTCCCCTTGTACCTGACTTGCAGCGTCTCGCGGTTGTAGCGATGCCCGTTGCACGCCTTGCACGTCACATAGACGTCCGGCAGGAAGTTCATCTCGATGGTCTGCACCCCCGCCCCGCGACACTCCTCGCACCGTCCCCCCTTGACGTTGAACGAGAACCGCCCCGCCTTG
>NZ_CANQYJ010000076.1 GCF_947628055.1 uncultured Rikenella sp. | reverse complement strand
GTTCTGAAGAAGCCTTGTGCCGTTTGCGGAAGGTGGCCAACAAGACGATGGCGACGATCAGACCGGCAATCGCAAAACAGGTCAGTACAATTGCACCCGGGAAGCTGTCGGCTCCTTCGGCGATTAATCCGGTCAACAGGACGGCAAAAATGAATTGAAAAACGTTCATTATCAACCGGACGATCCCGATCGCCTTGGTTTCTTTCGGTAGGTCGAGCAGGGCGGTCACGATCGTGAAGATCAGTACGCCTAAAGTGCCGATAATGATGGCCTGGAATTCATTGTCCGGCAGTCCGTACCGGAAGAACATGCTCAGGACATTGCTGCCGTTGATGCTCGTGTTGAAGCCGACCGAGATAAGCGGAGCGAATAGCAGAATCAAAAGTGTAACCAAGGAGATTCCAAAATGCAGGATCGTGGAAAATGTTTTTTGCATGATTGTACGTTTTGTTGTGGGTTGATTGGTTGGTTGTGTTTCGGATTAACAGGTTGGGAAACATAAAAAACGCGGGACAATCCCTTTTCTCTGCTTTCCGAGGCTTCCGACTGCCTATGTCGCAAAATAACAGAGTTGAAACTCGGGCTCTGCACCACCGGCGTCGCACTTTACTCTCGGTGTCTTGGGGAAATTTGTCGCAGTTTCAAAGGACAGGAAATCTAACGCTTTTTATGCCGTCTCTTCCGGCGGACGGCCGTCAGTGCCGTGCGGAAAAGGAATGTTTCGGGTTTAGGCCATAGGCAGGGTTATTTTTACGGGTTGTTTTGTCAAAGGTAATGAATTTGTGTATAAAATCCTCGTCGCCAAGCTGTCGGCAGCGCCGACCGTGTTCTCGTTCTCAATAGGCGTGTCGTTCTTGTCGCAGCTGCGGAGGCGGTGGGCGGTCTTTCTGCGGTTCCACAGGCATAGTGAAATGTACGGGAATTAGGATGTAAAGGCGCACCGGTTTTCCTTCTTTGGGCCGGGGCAATAGACTGCTCTTAATATATTGCGATCCTTTGAATCGCTGACCTCCGCGGTGCCGCCGGGCACTCCGGCCTGGCTGGAACTGCCCCAATTCCGCAGGCTGCGGCCCTTTGCAGGTCAAAATTTGCCTATGCGTCGGAAAAAATCCGGTTCGCAGAACCGGGCGGGCCGGACGCCTCCCCGTCGGGAGGCCCGCAACACGCCGCTCACGCGTCGAAAATTGCGGTTCCTCCCGGGCGTCCGACCCGGTACCGCCGAGTACGCGATCCGGGCTGGAACTACCCCAAACGCCACGCTGATTCCGGCCCCCAAAAAGCATTCGAGGCAAGAGGACTGCGGAGCCTAAGGAGTAGCGCAGCTATCTCAAAAGTCTTTTGGGTATCTTTTCTTCAGAATCGACACTGCCCGGTGCCGCTCGGCATGCGATCCGGGCCGCCCTCTACCCTGAGAGCGGCGAGGAGAAAAACGAGCGTAGCGAAGTTAAAAGGTTACGGTAGCCTTCAGAGGTTAAGAATTAATCGAACGGATAAAAAAAACGCCGTTCGGGAACGGCGTGAAAAGAGAATAGTATGTTGACCAATAAGATATTAGTCACTGTCGATTTCATCCTCCGGCAGCGGAAGTTCGTATTTCGTGTCGATAATCTCCTTGTCCGAGAAAAAGAACGAAGCCTCCCACGCCGCATTTTCGTCGCTGTCCGACGCATGGATCGCATTTCTGGTCTTGGACGCCGCGAATTTTTTGCGTATCGTTCCCTCCGCCGCCAGCTCCGGATTCGTTTTCCCGATCAGCTCCCGGAACTCCGTCACCGCATCCTGTGCGCCCTCCTTTTCGAGCACCGCCGCCACGATCGGGCCCGAAGTCATAAAGAGGTAGAGATTGCGGAAGAACGGCCGTCCCTTGTGCACATAATAGAATTTTTCCGCATCCGAGCGGCTCAGATAGGTCATTTTCATCGCAATGATGCGGAATCCCGCTTTCTCGATCATCGTCAGGATCTCACCGATATGATTCCCGCCTACCGAGTCGGGCTTTATGATGGTGAAAGTTCTCTGTCCCATAGGAAATGAGGTATTGTAGGGTGAATAATGATGGATAAAGTTAAGGTTTTTTTCCGATTTCCGAAATTTTCTGTCGGAAAAGTGAAAAATTCCGGAATTCCGAAGTCGGTCATTCCCCGGTTTCGATACCGGCGCGCGAGGCGGTGTAGCTTTCCCATTTGGCTATGCAGGCCGCGAAATCCGCCGGATACTCCGACTCGAAATAGACCTCCTTTCGCGTCGTCGGATGCACGAAACCCAAACTCAACGCATGCAGTCCGTGCCTCGGCATCAAGGCGAAGCAGTTTTCGACGAACTGTTTGTACTTGCTGAACGTCGTCCCCTTGAGTATCCGGTCGCCGCCGTAGCGTTCGTCGTTGAAGAGCGGGTGGCCGATCGATTCCATGTGCGCCCGGATCTGGTGCGTGCGCCCTGTCTCCAAGCGGCATTCGACTAAGGTCACGTATCCGAACCGGCGCAAAACCCGATAGTGGGTCACTGCCCGCTTCCCGATCTGTCCGTCCGGCGGATAGACTGCCATCCGCATCCGGTCGGTCGTGCTGCGGGCGATGTTCCCCTCGATCGTCCCGGTATCTTCGTCGAAATTGCCCCATACCAGAGCATGGTAGATCCGCTTGATGGTGTGTTCGTAGAACTGCCGGGCCAGAAAAGCGTGGGCCCGTTCGTGTTTCGCCACGACCAGGAGGCCCGAGGTGTTTTTGTCGATCCTGTGCACCAAGCCGGCGCGCATGTCGCCTGCCTCGAACAGCGGCAGCCCCTGCAAATGGAAGGTCAGGGCATTGACCAATGTCCCGGTGTAGTTTCCGTGTCCCGGATGCACCACCATCCCGGCTTCCTTGTTGACGACGATCAGGTCGTCGTCTTCGTAAACGATGTCCAGCGGAATATCTTCTGCGATGATCTCCAGTTCGTGCGGCGGATAGGGCAGCACGATGGAAATCCGGTCTAACGGCTTGACTTTGTAGCTCGATTTGGCGGCGCGCCCGTTGACGAGTATGTTCCCTGCATCTGCCGCGGCCTGTATGCGGTTGCGCGAGGTGTTTTCGAGCCGCGTGGCCAGAAATTTGTCGAGCCGCAGCATCCCTTGTCCGCGGTCGGCTACGATGTTGAAGTGCTCGAACAGTTCGTCGCTTGTCTCTTCTGTCGTCTCGTCCGCAAGCTGTGGCCCGGGGTTTTCGTTCCCGATGTCGAATGTCCGTTCATCGCGCATCGGCTTCTTCCTCCAGTTGCATGTCGCCGGTTTCTTCCTCTTCTTCCTCCACGGCATAGCGCCGGGCTGCTGCGTCGGATTCCTTGGACGACGAGGTGATTTTCCGGGTGTCGAGGGTCAGCCAGAGCGATATTTTGCCGCCGTAGTCTGTCCGGCTTTGTTGGTTGGGTTCCTGCCGGTAGACGCGTGCGTCTTCGGTCTCTGTCCCGTCGATGCCGCTGTCGTAACGGATCCGCCCTACGTTGAGGCCGACTTCCCACAGACGGCTTTTGGCTTCGCGTAAGGTGAGGCCGATGACTTTCGGTATCCGGGGCAGGGGAGAGGAGTGGTTCACGCCGACGATCAGCGTGATTCCGGAACCTAACTCGGCTTCGGTGCGGCTCCCCTGGGTTATGGATATGCCGTTGTAGAGTTCGTCGAGGACGTTGTTGGTGGCCATGTCTGACCGGTAGACGAGTTTCTCGATCTCGAATCCTTTCGTTTCGAGCATGTTTTTAGCCTGGCGCAGTGAGTACCCTGTAACGTAAGGTATGATGTCCATTCTGGGCCTGGAGGCGTTGATGGTCAGGAAGATGCGCCGCCCTTTCTTGACCCCCATGCCGGGTTTCGGGCTTTGGTCGAGTATCTGGCCGGGTCGCTGCTTGGGCATGTAGAGCGAGTCGATCACTTCGATCCGCAGTTCGCCTTTGGCGGCCATTGTCTCGGCTTCGGTGAGGGTGTGGCCGATCATCTGGGGTACGATGAATTTCTGGCCGTGGCGGGTGTAAATGCCGAGGCTCAGGTTGATGATGAAGTAGAGGATGATCCCGAGGCACAGGGCCATCACGAGGTTCCGCAGCAGAATGTTCCCGCGGATGGTGTCGTAAATGCGGATTAGGATGGGCGGAATGTGTCGTCTGTTGCGCGAACCGGCTGCCGGTCTGCGCTGGGGTTTAGGTGTGGGGTGTCGTTGTGGTGTCGGCATGTTGCAAAGATAGTATTTTTAACTGTTCGGTTGTTGTTTTGTTGCATGGGGCGGTTTCTGGGGGAGAGGGCGGTGCCGTTCGGCACCCGAGCGGGGCTGGAACTGCCCTAAACGGCCTTGCCGGCTGCATCCCGAAGATGTATTTATCCTGCGCACTGGGAAAATCCGGTTCGCAGAACCGGTTGGGCCGGAGCCTCCCCCGGCGACGGGCCAAAATCTCGCTCTGCTCGAAATGGCCCGCGCAGGCTCCGATCCCGTACTCGTGTGTCGAGATCATTCTATTCCACTTCGCAGAACCGGTTGGGCCGGACGCTTCCCCCACGGGAGGCCCGGTGCCACTCGACACTCGAACCGGGCCGTAGATACCCAAAACGACCCCGCTTCGACCTATTTTGCAACAAAGAACTGCCCTCTGGGCCGGGTAAACCCCGCTTAAATTAAGTCCTCTCAAACCTT
This sequence comes from uncultured Rikenella sp., assembly GCF_947628055.1. GTDB lineage: Bacteria > Bacteroidota > Bacteroidia > Bacteroidales > Rikenellaceae > Rikenella. The sequence continues at coordinate 7,846 of NZ_CANQYJ010000076.1, read as the reverse complement.
GACAAAAGCCCAACGGGCCCCGCGATACAATCCGGAAGCAGCTTGCTCGGATAACATCCTCGAAACCTCGCCCCCAAGATGCAGCCCAGGCAGCGGACGGGAACAAATCTTTCCGAGGACGTGCATTCCGGCGAAAACCGAATGAAAAACGTTAGACATTTTCCCGGAAATTCATATATTTGTTCGTACACTCGGTCACCTCACAGACAACTAAAACAGAGAAACAGGATGAAAAGAAAACTTTCCATGATCTCGGCAGCGCTTTCCGTTTTTACCCTCTTGCCCGCAGCGGCACAGGAAACGGAAACGGCGGATACCGCGGTGGTTGCGGTCGAAAAGCTGGTCGTGCGCCAAGTGGGCGCCGCCCCGGCCGACGAACGATCGGGGAACAATGATTTGACAACCCATTCCAGGGAGGAAGACGTATCATACAGCAGCTCATCCCGCCAGCCCAAGCGGTGGAAGTGGCGCGGAGGGCATTGGGCCGGGGTCGGCATTTACTATAACGGCCTGGTCAGGAACCTCGGCACCTTAAGTTTGCCGGACGGCGCGGATTATCTGCGCCAAACGCCGAAATCCATCGGCGTGAATGTCAATTTCGCCGACTTCACTTTGGTCTCGAACCGCCATTTCGGGCTGATTACGGGCTTGGGGCTGGAGATGAACAACTTCCGCTTCGACGAAAACATCTCCCTGACACGGGATGGCTCGGGGCGTATCGGGCCGGACTACAGCTACGACGCAGCCGGTATCGACCTGAAAAAATCGAAGTTGACCACTGTGTACCTCAATATCCCGCTGCTGGTCGAATTTCAGTTCGGGCGCAGCAAGGCGGGACGTCCGTGTCCGGGATTCGTCAACTTCGGCGTGATCGGCGGCATGCGGCTCCAGGGACACACCAAAGTCAAATACCGCGACACCAACGGAGACATGCAGACGCGGAAACAACACTCGGGACTGAACCTGCGCAACTTCCACTACGGGGTCGAATTCAACGTGGGGTACAGGTATATCGCCCTTTCGGCGCGCTATTATCCGCACAATATCTTCGTCGCGGACAAAGGGCCGAATGTGCAGCAGGTCAATATCGGCCTCTCTTTGGTATTCTGACGGGAGGGCTTGTGCGGGGGGCTTGACATGGTCCGGAGGAAAGAGGGGCGGCGGGAAAATAGGGCCGGAGGCTTGCGAAGAAGAAAAGAAAACCCTATCTTTGCCCTGCATTTTCCGGTATCTCCCGGATAAATCCTTGAAAATTAAGATAATACCGAATAACCATGAAAAGGACTTTCCAACCCTCGCAGCGTAAACGCATCAACAAACACGGTTTCCGCGAACGTATGTCTACTCCGAACGGGCGGCGTGTGCTGGCCGCACGCCGGGCAAAAGGACGCAAGAAACTGACCGTCTCCGATGAATTTCGGCAGGCATAACCTCTGAAACCATTGAAATACCGATCCGCGGGCGACCCGCGGGCGAGAGCCTTCTTTCCCGGCACGGAAAAGAAGGCTTTTTTCGTATCTTTGCACTCAGTTATGGATAGACTGACACTGCCTGCATTGAATCTGCCCGAAAGGGTGGAACATATCGCTTCCGCCCTCTTGAACCCGGAAGAGACCTATCGTCTGACCGACGCAGATGCCCTGACTTTGATGCGGGAGGCCCCTGTCGCCTTATTAGGAACGCTCGCCGTGGCCCGCAAACGGCAGGTCTCGGGCGACAACGTCTACTATAACCGAAATATTCACATCGAGCCGACCAATATCTGCGTTTTCAAATGCCGATTCTGCTCCTACCGGCGCGGCGCCGGGGAGCCGGACGCCTGGTACCACGACCTCGACGCGATCGAACGATTGGCCGCCCAGCGACGGGGCGAGCCGATCACGGAAGTGCATATCGTGGGCGGCGTCCATCCGGATCACGATCTGGCGTACTATTGCGAGATGATCCGGCGGGTCAAGCGGCAGCTGCCGCAGGTGGCCGTCAAGGCATATACGGCGGTCGAGCTGCACTATATGATCCGGAAAGCGGGGCTTTCGCTGACCGAGGGGCTGCGACGCCTCAAGGAGGCGGGGATGGAGGCCATTCCGGGCGGCGGGGCCGAAATTTTCGACCCGGAAATCCGGGGGCGGATCTGTCCGGAGAAACCGACGGCGGACGAGTGGCTCGCTACGCACGAAGCGGCGCACGGCTTAGGGTTAGCGACGAACTGCACCATACTTTACGGCCACATCGAAACATACGAACACCGGATCGGACACCTCTCCCGTTTGCGGGAGCTACAGGATCGGACGCACGGGTTCGATGCCTTTATCCCGCTCAAATACAGGAATATGCACAACCCGATGTCGGCTGTCGGCGAGGTGTCGCTGCCGGAGGATATGAAGATGATGGCCCTGTCGAGACTGTACCTCGACAACATTCCGCATATCAAGGCTTACTGGCCGATGCTCGGGATCGGCGCGACGGAGCTGGCGCTTTCGTTTGGAGCGGACGACATCGACGGAACGATCGACGACACCACGAAAATCTATTCCATGGCGGGGGCGGAGGAGCAGCGGCCGCGGCTGACGACGGAGCGTATGGAACAGATCGTGCGCGCGGCGGGCTTCACGCCGGTCGAACGCGACACGTTCTATCGTCCGGTGCGACGGTGACGGTTTAGGAATGCACCGTTGTGCCTCTGCAACGGGGTGGGGAACGCGTCGCCGGGCGGATCCGTTGTAAAGAACCCCCGGCGCGCGCGTGTTTTTCGGTATGGAAATCCGTTATTTTTTAGGCAGGACGAGTATTTTCTTGGTCTCGAAAAACTCTCCGCCGAACCACGTCGAGACCGGCAGCTGTTCTGCCTGGCGGCCCGCATCGGCGATCTCGGCGTCCAAGTCGCCGCCTTTGAGGTAGAGAATGCCGTATGCGGTGCGTCCCCATGTCCACCCCACGAAAGTCTTCAGGTCGGTCACGGCCCGGCTCACCACCCAGTCGAAACGGCTGTGTCCGCCGTCTAACTGCTCGACGCGGCTGTGTGCGGCCCGGACATTGGCCAATCCCAAAGCTGCGGCGATCTCCTGCACCACTTTGATTTTCTTGCCGATGGAGTCGACGAGGGTGAATTGTACCTCCGGGTAGAAAACGGCCAGCGGAATCCCCGGGAAACCTCCTCCGCATCCGACGTCCAACACCGTTTCGCCCGGCGCGATCAGGCCGGTTTTGGCAAGGGCGAGCGAGTGGAGGATGTGGTGCTCTTCGATGTTGTCGATGTCTTTGCGCGAGACGACATTGATCTTGGAGTTCCACTCTTTGTACAGCTCCGGCATGGCGGCGAATTGTTCGCGCTGGCGGGGGGTGAGGTCGGGGAAATATCGGTCGATCAGGGTCATGGAATTTTGAATAATGAAATGGGCGGGCCCGGAGCCCGAGGTGCTCCGGGCTGACTGCTGGCGCGGTTGTACTTCGGGAAAGGATTGCATCAGAGCAGTTTCCGGGCGGTAATCAAAGCGCACAGTTTCTCCCGTGCCCGGTGTATCCGGGTCTTTACCGTTCCGATGGGCATCCCCAGTTTTTCGGCGATTTCTTCATAGGAGTATTCCCCCACGAAGCGCAGTTCGATCATGGTCCGGTACCGGGGCGGCAGCTCGTCCATCAGTTTGTCGAGCATCCGGCCCCGCTGGTGCGAGATGATTCGCTCTTCCGGATTCGGCATGTCGCAGGGCGGGTTGATCTCGGTGCCGCCGGTGCCGTCGATCGAGACGGTGCTTCCTGCCGAACGCTTGCGCCGGGCGAAGTCGATGGACAGGTTGCGCGCGATGGTGTAGACCCACTGCCCGAAAGTGTATTCCGGGTTGTAGCGGGGCAGGTTGAAGTAGGCTTTGACGTAGGTCTCCTGAATGATGTCTCCGGCGTCCTGTTCGTCGCCGCATTTGCTGAGCAGGGCGGCGTAAAGCTGGGGACGGTAGCGGTCGAACAGGGCTTCGTAACAGATGGTGTGGCCTGCGAGCGTTTGTTCGATCAGTTGCCGGTCGGTCAGTTTTTCGGGCGTCATATCCATAGTCGCTGGCTGGGTCTGATTTTGCGGCTGATCCACAGGAACAGTTCGCTGGCTGGTGCGAGCAGATCGTGCAGCAGGTATACCCACATCAACCGCCGTTCGCCGACGCGCCGGGCGATCATCCGCACGGTGAGAAGCATGGTCAGCTCCCGCAGGAAGAAAAGCCCTGCGGCGGCGATCCACAGTACGGGGGGCAGCAGTATGGCCATGGCGACAGTCCCGATGGTCAGTGCGGCGCGGGTCAGCAGTTCGACGAACACGGTCGTGCGCACGCTGATCGGATAGAGGTCGAAGGCGGCGCTGCGGTAGCGCCGCTCGGCGCGCCACCATTTCAGCCCTCCCCACTGGAATTGCCGCACGGCGGCGGACGGGTTGAGCATCACGCTGGTGCGCCGGGCGCATACCGGTGCGATTTTCTGCACGAACAGGTCGTCTTCACCGAGGGTCATCCGCAGGTGGGTGTACCCTTTGTTCCCGAAGAAGAGCCGTTTGGTGTAGCCGATGTTGTTGTAGATGCCCCGGTAGACGTGTCCGCGTATGGCGGCGTTGAGGTAGCGGATGGAGGTGGTCAGCCGCTGGCAGCGCATGATTTTGTTGGCTAAGCCCGGTTTGCGCTCGATGCCGCTGTAGCCGATCACGAGCTGGCCGCCGTTGAATCCGCGGGCCATGATGGAGAGCCATTTTTCGGATGAGGGAATTGCGTCGGCGTCGGTGAAGATGATGTTGTCATATTTGGCGGCTTTGATTCCGACGGTCAGGGCCAGTTTCCGGCTGTGCCGGAAAACGGGGTCGGCTTTGATGGTGGTGAACCGCAGGTGCGGGTATCGGGCCTGCATCGTGAGCAGTTCGTCTGTCAGGTCGTTCTCGCTGCTGTCGTCCACGACCACGACTTCGTAGTTCGGGTGGTTTTGGGTCAGTAGTTTGGGCAAGTGTTCGGTGACGTACTCCGGATCGTCGGCCACGACGACCACGACGGAGACCGGAGGGGTGGTGGCTCCTTCCGGCTCCCGCAGGCTGTGCCGGTGGGTGGCGACGCGGCTGTAGCGCATCCAGTATACGGTCTGAACGGCGGTGCAGACGATGAGCAGAAGGGTGAGGAGTATCTGGTAGGCGGGATAGTTGGATATAAATTCTTTCATGAATTGAATCAGGGTGGATCGGCCGCTCGGCTGCGGGGGTGAAGCCGATGCGACGCGAATGCAAAGATACGATATTTCCCTGCGAATTGATCACATGAATCTGTGTTCGAGCCGGAGCAGTTCGGTTTTGCGGCTGATGCCGCCGCTGTATCCGGTGAGGGTGCCGTCGGAGCCGATGACGCGGTGGCATGGGATCAGGATCGGCAGCCGGTTGCGTCCGTTGGCGTTCGCTACGGCCCGCACGGCTGCGGGCCGGCCGATCATCCGGGCTTCTTCGGCATAGGAGCGGGTCTGTCCGTATGGGATGGTCTGGAGGGCTTGCCATACTTCGAGCTGGAACGGTGTGCCGACCGGATGCAGGGGGACGCTGAAGGAGTGCCGGGTTCCGGCGAAATATTCACTGATTTCCGCTGTCAATTGGGTCAGCAGCGGGTGGCTCCCTTCTGTCGTCCGGCTTCCCGGAAGGTAGCGCGAAAGATCGCGGGTCTCTCTGGCGAGATGGGGGTTGTCCGAGAAGTCGAAAAGCACGATCCCGCGGTCGGATGTCACTGCGGTCATTTCGCCTAACGGGGTGGGGATCGTACTGCGGATTAGGTCCGAAAGATTCTGCTGCATGGTCGGGGTTGTGTAAAAAATTCCGGGGCCCCGCGGGGTGTCTGTTCTTTATTGTCCGCCCGGCAGGAGGGCTGCAAAAAAAGTTTTTTATAAAGAACCACCTCGCCGGATCGAGGCGATGAAAAACGTAGTTTTATTACAGTGATTTTCCGATGACGACCCGGAGTCACCCCCAGCGGAGGCACGGTGCCGCTCGGCACCTCTGGCCTGGCAATGGAAGATCGCAGACACCATTCTGGGAACGCTTGCAAAGGCCTAAAATTAACCCTACAATCAAATCGTCTGCACCTTTTCGGCAGGCCTACGCCCCCACGGGGCATGCCGGAGTGGACGGCATGTCGATGAAACGGCGGGCAGACCGACAGCCAAACCGAACAGCAAGGATAACGCAAAAGCATTCACAACCTGTGGATTATCGGGCTCGTTCGTAATAATGCAGGTCGACGACCCGTCCGTTCTTCACCGCAGCCTTTCGCAAGATGCCGACCTTGCGGAAACCCGCTTTTTCGAGCACACGCATCGAAGCCAGGTTCCCGCTGAAAACAGTAGCAAAAAGCCGCAGAATGTCAGTTGTCCGGAAAATATGCTCCGCTAAAGCATCCAGCGCTTCGCTCGTCACACCGCAGTTCCGGTAAGGTTCGCCGAGCCAATAGCCGACCTCGGCGCTGACCCGTTCGACATCGGTGCCGGGCACATAGCCCATGCAGCCCACCGCCTCGCCGTCTATGACGACAGCGAAATCCCGCACCGGATTCTTTCCCGAAGCCAAAGCGATGAACGCATCGGCATCCGCGCGGGTGTAAGGATGCGGAAAAGCGTCCCGCAAGTTGTCCCATATCCGGAGGTCGTTCGCATGGCGGGCCAGCGACTCCGCATCCTCCGGCCGCAAAGGGCGCAGGGTGAAGACACTTCCGGTATATATGGCATTGTCTTTTTCCATAAGGCCGTTACGCATCGATCACACCCGAGCCGACCAGCTCGCCATCCGGAGCATACCACGCCGCAAACTGCCCCGCCGTAATCCCCCGCTGCGGTTCGGCGAAGTCGATCATGCCCCAGCCGTTATCGTCGATATGCAGCACGGCCTTTTGCAGAGGCTGGCGGTAGCGGATCCGCACAAGGTATTCCCGCATCGAGGTGTCCCCGTTCTGCGGAGCCAGATCCGGCCGCACCCAGTGCATCTCTTCCGGCCGGATCCGCAGCCCCCTGCGGTACAAGCCCGGATGCCGGTCGCCCATGCCGACATAGATCGTATTGCGGTCCACATCCGTCGCAATGACGAACAGCGGTTCCGGTTTGCCCCCCACGTTCAGCCCTTTGCGCTGCCCGATCGTGTAGAAGATAAGCCCGTCGTGACGGCCGAGCACTTTGCCGTCCGTGTTGACGATATTGCCGCTTTTTGACGTAAGATGTTCCGATAAAAAACGACTGAAATTGCGCTCCCCGATAAAGCAAATGCCCGTGGAATCTTTGCGCGTCGCATTGGGGAGCCCAAGCTCCGCCGCGATCGCGCGTACATCGGATTTATACATGTGTCCGACGGGAAACAGCGCCTTTGAAAGCGCGGGCTGCGAAAGCATGTAGAGAAAATAGCTCTGATCTTTGTTCGGGTCCGCGCCGCGAAGAAGCGTGCGGCGGCCCTGCTTATCGAACCCAAGCTGCGCATAGTGCCCTGTGGCAAGGTTCTGCGCGTCAAGCTGCATCGCCATGTCCAAAAACGCTTTAAATTTGATCTCGCGATTGCAAAGCACATCGGGATTCGGCGTGCGGCCGGCTTCAAGCTCGCGGAGAAAATCGGAAAAGACGCGATCGCGATATTCGCGCGTAAAATTGGCGGTGTAATAGGGGATATTCAACTTTTGACATACGCCGCGCACCATGTCGTAATCCTCCTGCACCGTACACACGCCGTCGTCGCCTTCCTCTTCCCAGTTTTTCATAAATACGGCGACAACGTCATGCCCCTGCTTTTTTAAAAGCGCGGCGGCAACGGCGGAATCAACCCCGCCGGAAATGCCGACAACGACGGGCTTTGCCATGAACGATTCCT
>NZ_CANQYJ010000075.1 GCF_947628055.1 uncultured Rikenella sp. | reverse complement strand
AGGATTAGGGTAATTACAGCCCGGAAAGCCCCTATGGGGCCTTTCTTTTCAAAGAAAGAACAGTCACTCACAGCACAATGCAAAATAAACCTACGGTTAATAACGAGCTCGCAGCCTGTGGAGTTGGGGTTAGTTACGGCCCGGCCGAATGCCCGATGGCACCGCACTCCGAGTGTGGGCGCGGGGCCGAACAGGAACTTATCTGAAAACCTATTTAAAATTACGAATGATTATGCAACAACTCGGAGAAATTCGCATTAGCGGCGGACGGCGGCTGACTGTCGATATCGAAGGGTTTATCGGGATCCCCCGCTGGTGGGCATTCGAGAACGACGACCAGCGCGCAGCCGCTTACGACGAACTGCGCAGCCGAATCGACCGCATAGGCCGTTCCGGCGCCCGGCGGATACGGGTCAACATCCGTTCCACAGGCGGCGATGTCAACGACGCGCTGTCGATCTACGAGGCCCTGTGCGCACTGGCTGCCGAAGGCGCCGAAATCACCACCGTATGCCACGGGTATGCCGCGTCGGCCGCCACCGTCATCGCGCAGGCCGCAACGCCGGGCCGCAGGTTCGTCTCGTCGAACGCGCTTTATCTGATCCACAACTCCACCACGGCCCTCGAAGGGAATTGCCTCGACGCCGAGCGCACGGCCCGGTTGCTGAACCGCACCGACGAACGGTTGGCGCAAATCTATGCCGACCGTTCCGGACGGCCCGTGGAACAGTTCCGTGAGCTGATGGCCCGGGACGGGGGGAGGGGCGAATGGCTCTCGGCGGCCGAAGCGGTGGCGGCGGGGCTGGCCGACCGGATCTGCCGGATTTCACCGCTGACGGCCGCGCGTGACAAAATGACCGAAATAATCGGAGGGCTGTTCCGAAGTCCGTCTGTGCCGCCATCTCCGCAGCAGGCCGTGCCGGCCTCTGCCTTGCCTGCCGCATCAGCTGTTTCCGAAGATACGCGCCGGCTTTGGGACGCGGACGGTTTCCGCCGCTCTGTGCGGGCTTCGGCGACGCAGGCCCGCGAAGACCCTGCCGTGCTTCCTGCTGAGATGATTGCAGGGGTGGGGGCGGATGGGGAATATTCCCGCAATGGGGTGGCTTACGAAAACGACGCGGTCCGGCTACGAACAAATTGTTAACAATCTGTTAACAAAGTGCGGGGCTGCTCCTCGTTTGCCAACGGTGCGGGGCTCCGGCCTGGTCGCTGGTGCAGAGGGGTTCTCTCTGACGATTTGTCCCGGTGTGCGGATGCGGCAGAGCGGCTGACGGCATGGGCTGTAACTGCCGGGGGGTAGCTGAGGGGAGAGTGAATAGTCAAGTCTCCGCGTGAACGGTGTCCTCGGTCGCTGGGATGCGTAAGCGGCGGGGGAAAGCGCGCCGAGGACAAGAAAATGAAGACCCGGTTTCCGTAGCAGCGGCGGAAAATCAGAACCTTAGCAGTACCTTCCGTAGGGGGCTGGGGTATTTTTCACCGGCAAAAGTCTCTGCGGGGGTAGAGGTCTTCCTTTTCTCTTCTCTTGCTCGGGCTGCCTGTAAACGCGGGATATTGATTCTCAATCGTTTGGGTCGGGCGCCCGGGATGCTGCAATCAGGGACGCTTGCGGCCTATGCCGAGGTAGCGCGAGGAAAACAAGCGTAGCGAAGTTAAAGAGAACTGTTCCCTCCCGAACCGTACCATAAAACCTATGGTTAATAAAAAAGGCCGCAGCCTGCGGGGAACGCAACTTTCGCGCAAGCGATAAAAGAGTTGCGGGCCTCCGCTGCGGGAGGCTGCGGCCCGCTGTGCCTGACGGCACGCAAATAGTATAAATAGCAGTACTATTGATCTCAATGATCTTCCTATGTCAGGCCGGAGCCACCCCTGGCGGAGACCTGATGCCGCTCGGCACTCGAGCCGGGCTGTAACTACCCTAAACGGTCCCGCTGGCTCCGGCCACAGGAACCTAAGTATATTAACTGTAGGTTTTATTGTACGTGTTCGGGAGGGTACTGTTCTCTTTGTGAACAAAGAGAACCAGAAAAACTTTTTGAGATGCTTGCGCATCTCTTGAGCCTGCCGGGTACCCTGGTCTTCGATTTGTCGGGGTGCGGGGAATCGGGCCGATTAGGTACGAGCCTCATTATCGGCCCGATTCCCGCGCCCCGAACCAAACTCAATGCAAGAGGACTGCGGAGCCTAAGGAGTAGCGCAGCTATCTGAAAGTTCTTTGCGTCGCTTTCTTTCAAGAAAGCGACAGTCCCGTACGGAACAATGCTAAATAAACCTACAATTTATTCTTAGTCATTGCGGCACCGCAGAATTGCCGCCGGCCAGCCCCCACCCGAAAAAACAAATCTCGAATCACCCAACCAAAACATTTGCTTATGCAACTTATCCAACCCGAAGAAGTGCTCGGCCTCGCCTTTTCACCCGACGACCAGATCGACCCCGTTCACCTGCGCCACGCCCGCATCGAAGCCGCCCAGCTCCGCTACATACGTCCCGCATTCGGCCCCGCCATGTATCACAGCATGCGGATGGAAAAATACGAACCCTTCGTCAGCACCTACATCAAACCCGCCCTGGCCCATTACATCCGGTATGAACTGATCGGCGAGCTGGCCGTGCGCGCCTCCGACCGCGGCGTGGTGCGACCCTCCACCGAAGAAAGCGCCCAGACCACCACCGCCACCAAAAACGACGGACAAGACCGCACCGACACCGTGCGGATCGAGCTCAACCGGCTCACCGCCAGCGAAAAAACCACCTCCGGCACCACAAGCCGCAAGACCACCAACCAGTCCGCCTCCACGCAGACATCCGACGAAAGCCACCTCCGGAAAGGCAAAGACCAGCGGACCGTCACGGTCACCGACAGCGACAACACCACCTCACAAGGCAGCGTCACGGAGCAGGTCGACCCCTCGATCTCGGTGACCGTGACAGAAAAGAGCGCCACCGAACAGTCCACGGTCAATAAAAAGACTACGGATGACACCACCGTCTCGCAGGAGGACGGGACGAACGTCAGCCGCACGGAAAGCGGTAACGGCACGCAGGAGGTGACCGGGACGGACACCGGTTCCGCCAAGGACAGCTCCGAGCTGAGCGACGTGACCACCCGGAACGTGACGACGGCCACGACGGGACGGAGCGAGAATACGGGCACGGGCAGCACGACACGCACCACCCTCCGGGCCGCCACACCGCAGGAGTGGCAGCTGCTGTCGCGGCAGGCACTGCGCGACGCGCGTACATTCCTGCGCTATGCGGTGGAATATGTGGAGGCTCACCGGGAGGAGTTTCCCGACTACGCTCCGGCTTCGGGCTTAGGGGCCTCGACGCCCCGCCGGTGCATCGGAGGCATTATCCTGTAAACGGAAAACGCTGTGGCAGAGAGGGTTCCAACTCGCCGAAGGTGTCGGGGCATGATTCCGGGAAACGGAAACCCAACCGGCATCGACGATTGACCCTGCCGTTCATTTTCGGCGCCCGCGCCACCTCGATTCCGGCCTGACAGGTTCCGGCCCGCCGAAAGCATCGGGCATGATCCCGGGAAACAGGAACCGCTGTTGCTGAGAGGGTTCCGGCTCGCCGAAGGTGTCGGGGCATGATCCCGGAAAGCGGAAAACACTGTTGCAGAAAAGGTTCCGACCCGCTGAAGGTGTCGGGGCATGATTCCGGAAAACGGAAACCGCTGTTGCAGAAAGGATTCCGGCCTGCCGAAAATATCGGGGCATAATCCCGGCAAGCGGGAATCGCTGTGGCAGAAAGGATTCCGGCCCGCCGAAGATGTCGGGGCATAATCCCGGCAAGCGGGAATCGCTGTGGCAGAAAGAGTTCCAGCCCGCCAAAAGCATCGGGCATGATCCCGGAAAACGGAAACCCAACCGGCATCGACGATTGACCCTGCCGTTCATTTTCGGCGCCCGCGCCACCTTGGCTCCGGCCTGACAGGTTCCGGCCCGGCAGCAGAAACCGATCGACGACACACCTAAAAGGTCTGCCGGCGCGAAAAACCGTCATGTAGAATTTTCAACAGCGCCTCGGCCGGGAATCACTCCCGGATACTTATCAACAAATTATTAACAATCTTTCCCTCCGGCGCTGACTGCCGGATGGAAAATAATGAAAAAATCAATCAAAAAATGGGAAAAATTATCTCTAACCCCAAAAACTACACCGGTAACGAACTCGAAACCGTCTTTTTCCGGCCGCTGCTGACCGGACCGGACGCCCTGGATCTCGGCATCCGTATGATGTACAACATGCCTGTGCCGACCACGCTCAACTTCTGGAAGCGCGGCACCGACCTGCTTCAAAAATACAGTGCCGGTTGGAGCGGGAGCGCCGATTCGGACAAGTATCAGAAAGTCATCGAGTTGCACAAGGTGAAGGCCGAAATGGGCTATGCCGCCGAGGACTACTTCTCGATGGTCTACGAACGGATCGTGGGCCGTCCGGAGGTCAATCTCGGCGACCTTTCCGGCACCGAGTTGGAAGAGGCTGAGACGGCTCTGTTCCGCGAGGCGATCGCGGAATCGGTGCGGGCCACGATGTGGGTCGGCGACACGGAACGCACGAGCGGCTTCAACACGTTTGACGGCTTTTTCAAACGGCTGATCGAGGATACCGGCACTGCGGTGGATGATGTGAAGAAGGTCGAAATGACGTCGATGGCGACGGCCGGGAATGCCGAAAAGCTGTTCCGGGCGATGTATGCGGCGGCTCCGGCCGAGCTGCGTTCGATGAAGGCTGACGGCCGTCTGGTGCTGTTGGTGACGCGCGATGTGGCGGAAAATTACGAGGAGGGGCTGCTCAGCGGTTCGCTCGACAGTGTGCGGGCGGCCAAGATCAATGGCATCGACCGTCTTTCGTTCCGGGGCATCCCGGTGGTGGATATTCAGGCGGACGGGTATCTGTCGGCTGTAGGCGATCTGCCGGTGTCGTGGGCGATCCTGACTGACAGCCGCAACTTGGCGGTGGCGGTCAATACGTCGGATTTTCCGGGCTCGGAGGTGTCGATGTGGTACAATCCGGATCAGATGGAGAACCGGCAGCGGGCGACGTTCATGGCGGGCTGTGACTATCTGCTGCCGGAGCTGATCGTGGCTTCTTATTCGGAGGTGCCGGTACGCTGACGGCGCTGACGCGGATACTGATCTGCGGGACTTTTTTTTCGTTGTCCTCATGCCGGGCGGGCTTTTTGTTTTCTCTTCACCGCTCATGCCGCGGGGGCATTTACTTTCTTGGATGACCAAGAACCGAGCAGCGTACCGAGGGCAGAGACCGCTTGCGGGCTATGCCGAGGTAGCGCGAGGAAGACCGCAGGTCAAAGGAAGCAAAGAAGTCACCGGGAATCGGTTTCGCCTTGTCGAAGCCCGCGCACCCGCACGGGCTTCTCAAGTCAAAACACGGCATTCCCGGGTCTGCCGTGTCTACCCGCAATTAAGGAAGACACTGATCTCAAGAGCAACGCTTCCGGGGATGCTTTTTCTTATTACTTGCGCTCGGGCCGGAGCCAGCGGGGCCGTTTAGGGTAGTTCCAGCCCGGCTCGTGTGCCGAGCGGCACCGGGCCTCCGTCCGGGGTGGCGTCGGCCCGCCCGGTTCTGCAAACCGGAGTTTCACCTGTATGCCTCGGGTCGCAGCCTGCGGAGAGCGCAATGAACGAAGAGAAATTGCGGGCCTCCGCTGCGGGAGGCTGCGGCCCGACATAGGAAGATCACTGCCGAACCGTTTTTCTCCGAGCGTGAAAACATTTCCGGAAGCGTCGTGTTTTGCCTTGAGGGAGCCGCGCAGGACGCGCGGACTCCCGACAAGGCGAAACCGGCTGGAGGCACTTTGGCTTCGCCTTCCTCCTGGCGCCTCGGCCATTCGAGCAAGCTCGATGGCACTCGGCTGCTGCGTCGGTTCTTTGTCTACTTTGACCTGCAGTCTTCCTCGCGCTGCCTCGGCATAGCCCGCAAGCGGTCTCTGCTCTCGGTACGCTGCTCGGTTCTTTGGTGGCAAAGAAAGTAGAAGCCCCGCCGGATCGAGGCGGTTAAAGAAAAGTACCCGCCCGGCAGGAGGGCATGCAAAAAAGTTTTTTATAAAGAACAAATGCCTCGCCGGATAGAAGCGATTATCGAAAAGAGCGGCACCCGGCGCAAGGCCATAAAAACCTACGGTAATTTTCGGCACCGACGCCAGGCAAAGTCCCAGCACCGCACCCCCGTTCAGCAAAAATTCCGTACAGCCCCTTTTCCACGGACAATCCGCAGAAAAGCGTTCCGTCCGCAGAGGCAGACGGAACGACCACACCTTTCGTCTCTCCATCACAAAAACTTGTTTATGAAAAACCATACGAATCTGAAAAACAGGCTCTTCGTCGTTGGCCAGGCCGTTCCTCTCGGGATCAGGCCCGTAACAGCCGTCGTCCGCCGCGACGTCTGGCGGTGGGGCACCGACAACCGATTGCCCGAAGCCCTGGCCGCCCTCTCGCGCAGCTCTACCATCCACCGGCGCATCATCAACGACAAAGCCGATTATATCAGCGGCAGCGGCCTTACGGTCGACGACGGCAGCCCCCGTACCGCCTCCCTGCTGAAAGAAGCCAACGGCCAGGGCCAAAGCCTGCGCACCGTGATCCAGCGCATCGCCCTCGACCGCTGCCTGTTAGGCAACGCTTTTTTGGAGATCGTCACCGATCCGGCGCGGAGTTTTCTTTCCCTCTACCATCAGGACGCCACCCGCTGCCGGCTCTCGCGCGACGGCGACCACATCATCCTGCACCACGACTGGCGCCAGTACCGGCCCACTGAGGCCGTGACACTTCCGCTCTACCCCGCGTTCGCAGAGCAGGCGGACGGCACTCTGCGCGCGGTTGTCCACTACAAGGATTACGAGCCGATGTTTGAACATTACGGCGTACCGAAGTACATCGCGGGTTTGGGCGCTTCGGCCATCGTCTGGAAGACCGACCGCTGGAATCTCTCGCGGCTCGACAATGCCTTTCAGCCTTCCGGGGTGATGGTGCTCGACGGCGACACGGACTCCGAGCAGGAGGCGGCCGAGATCGCCCGGCTGGCCGAAGAACGCTTTGCCGGCAAGCCCGGGCAGGTGATGTTCTTAGTGAAGAATGGCATCGACAATGACACGACCCGTTTCGTGCCGATCACCACCGCCAGCGACGGCGACTGGAAGTCGCTCCACGACCAGGCTGTGTCGGACATCATTGTGGCTCACAGCTGGTTCCGTACACTGAGCGGTATGGAGTATTCGACGGGATTTTCGGCCGACCGGGTGCGGCACGAGTACAATATCGCGCTGAATACGCTGATCCGGGTCGAGCAGCAGGAGATCATCGAGCCGATCCGGGCTGTCTGTACGGATATCTTCCATGAGGAGGCGCGTTCGCTGGCGTTCATCAACCGCCCGCCGTTCGAGGTGAAGCCGGATTACATGCGGGTGTGGGAGGCGCGCAAGGCGGACGGCTTCGATTACGATCCGGACGATCCTTCGCAGGGGCTTTTCCTGTCGCAGATATGACGGGGCTTCTCCTTATCGTAGGTTTTATTGTACGTGTCTCTGAGAGGGAACTGTTCTCTTTAACTTCGCTCCGTTCGTTTTCCTCGCGCTATCTCGGCATAGTCCGCCAGCGGCCTCTGCTCTCGAAACGCTGCTCGGTTGTGAACAAAGAGAACCAGAAAACCGACGCAGCAGCCGAGCGCCGTCGAGCTTGCTCGAATGGCCGAGGCGCCAGGAGGAAGGCAAAGCCAAACTTTTTGAGATGCTTGCGCATCTCTTGAGCCTGCCGGGTACCCTTGTCTTCGATTCTCTTGGGCCGGGAGCAATAGACCGCTCTTCATATTGCGATCCTTCGGATCGCCGACCTCAGCGCCCAGCGGCGAAGCCGCTCGGGGGGTGGGCGCGAGGTCGAACTGAGGAGCAGTAGAGCGGTCTATTGCCCGGCCCAAAGAAAACGCAATGCAAGAGGACTGCGGAGCCTAAGGAGTAGCGCAGCTATCTCAAAAGTTCTTTGCGTCGCTTTCTTTCAAGAAAGCGACAGTCCCGTACGGTACAGTGCTAAATAAACCTACAATAAAAAAGCAAGGAAACGCGTAATTAACATTACCGTTAGTTGTTATCGTCAGAATCGCAGCACAGGGACAGGCAGCCGCGCAGCGACCTGCCGCAGCCAGGCCGTTTTCCCGAAAAATAAACATATATTTGTGTCAGTTATAAAATGATATGAAAAAGTTATTCACCCTACTGTTAGGCCTGCCGGCAATCGCCATCGGGACCGTCTCGTGCACCGACGAACCGGGGCCAGAGCCGCCCGTGGCAAAAAAACACCGGACAGTGATCGAATACATGGTGGCCGACAACAACCTCTACCCATACGCCGAGAACAACATCAACGACATGGAAGCCGCCTGGAACGACGACCTCGACGGACACATGGTCGTCTACCTGCATCCGGTGGCCTCCGGCAGCGGAGAAGACTTCGACCCCAGCCCCCGGCTGCTGCTGATCACCCGCGATCAGACCAGCGCGATCGCCAGCCGGGTGCTCAAGACCTACGGCCGGGACATCGACCCGTGCGACCCGGCAGTGATGCGACAAGTGATCGCCGATGCCATGGCCTTGGCCCCGGCGGAAAGCTACGCCTTAGTTTTCTGGTCGCACGGATCAGGGTGGATTCCGAAAGGGATGGGACAGCCGTTGAAATCGGCCGTTCCGGCGGGCGGGCTTGACCATGCCGAGCATGCACCGTCCAAACTCATCGGGAGCAGCGTCCGGGCCGAGGTGTCAGATCCGCAGTGGACGGGGAATGCCGCCGTCGGCTATTCGTTCGGACAAAGCAACAGCCACGGGAACAGCGAGATGGAGATCGACGCCATGGCCCAGGCTTTGCCGGCAGGGACGGTATTCGACTTCATCCTGTTCGATGCCTGCCACATGGCCTGCATCGAAACGGCGTGGGAATTGAAAGACCAGACACACTACCTGATCGCATCGGCGGCGGAGACACTGGCAGCGGGATTCCCTTACCGGAAAATCATCGCGCCGATGTTCGAGCCGCAGGCCGATGTAGAGGCGATCGGGCGCGAGTTTTTCGACTATTACGACACACAGACCGGAGCATGGCGGAGCGCGACGGTCGGAGTGGTTCGGTGCGACCGGCTGCCGGAACTGGCGGCTTCGGTCAAGGCACTGTGCCAGGCGGGGCTGCCGGAAGCCGGCATCTCGTATGCCGGACAGCAGTACGGGCGGAGCGCGATGGGATTCGACCGGACGTTCTACGATCTGGAAGATTTCGTCCGGCAGACATGGGGCATGTACGAACCGGCGGGAGTGTCCGCTTTCGAGACGGCTTTGCAAGAAGTGGTGGTCTATGCGGCCGCTACGCCGTGGCTGTTCGACGAGATCCGGGTGAATACGCATTGCGGACTGTCGTGCTACCTGCCGCGGAGTTCGACACCGCTCTCGTTGGAGGCTTACCGCACGCGGTTCGGATGGAGCGCGGCATCGGGGATGGGGGCTTTGGTGCCGTAAGACACTCGTCCGGAGACCGGATTTTTACACAATTATGCCGCACGGTTCATTCCCGTGCGGCATTCGCTTTTTGAAAGGCCCGGAGCCTCGATCCGGCGGACGAAAAGCCGGGCGCGACACGCAGCAAAGGCCGAACACGAAAAATCGGGCCGCCCCGGCAGACCGTCCCGGAATTAGTGCTAAATTTGCAAAGCAGTGTCAGTCCCGGCTTGCAGGACAGCGGACGACGCAGCGCAAATACAATCTCCGGCCGGTGACCTTCCGTATCGTAAAAAAGACATTCAGACTGCTCTTGACAGTGCTCTCCTCCGCGGTGATCGCAGGAGTGGCCCTGCCTATCCTCGCGGGATTGCTGCTGCAGATCGGCTTCATACAGAACTTTGCGGTCAGACAGCTCACGGCCTGGCTCTCGGAAAAGGGAGGCACCGTCATCTCGATCGACCGCGTGGACATCGCCTTCTTCAACCGCGCCGTTTTGGAAGGCATCTACATCCAAGACCCAGTTTCGCCGCAGGATACGCTGCTCTACGCCGGCAAGCTCAGCGCCGGAATCGACGGGATCGACTTCTTCACCGGGAAAATAGCCCTCGGCACCGTATCGCTTTCGGACGGCGTGCTGCATATCGTCAGCGACTCGGCAGGCATCACCAACCTCAAACGCGTCACCGAACGGTTCCGGCCGAAAAAGCCCCGTCAGATCGCCCTGCGGCTTTCGGCGCGGGAGCTGAACCTCGTCGGCGTCGACTTCACCTTCCGGCAATTCGATCCGCCCGTGCGGGAACGGGGCGTCAATTTCCGCGACCTCGGCCTGCAAAACATCCACTTCCAGGCCCGGGGGATTGCCGTGGCAGGCGATTCCGCGGCGTGCCGGATCGAACACCTCGACTTCAGGGAAAAGAGCGGATTCCGGCTGCAACACCTCGCTACCGGGGCGACAACCGTGGGAGCCACCGGCCTGCGGCTGGCCGACCTGCGCATCGAGACCCCCCTGTCGATACTCCAGTTCCGGCGGCTCGACCTGCTCTACGACGACTGGGCCGATTTCAGGGACTTCACGCACCGCGTCCGGCTGAAAGCGGAGATCGAACCGTCGTCGCTGGCTTACCGCACGATCGCGGCATTCTCGCGCCGGCCCGGGGCCATCCACACAGCCGTCAGCTTCGAGGGGGCGGAGATCGAAGGGCCCATTGCGGCACTCGAAGGACGGATCTGGAACGCCCGCGCGGGAGGGACGCTGCTGGACGCGGAGTTCGACATCACGGGGCTGCCGGACATGGAACAAGCCTGGTTCCGGATGAAGCTGGAACGGTTGGAAACGGAGGCACGGGATATTCTGGCCACCTATGCCGACCTGTCGGGAAACCAATCCGGGGCTCATCTGCGGCCCTGGTTGGAGCGGGCCGGGCGGATCGGCTTTTCGGGCACCTTCGACGGCCTGCTGAAAGACTTTACGGCCACCGGGAAGCTGACCACCGGCCAGGGGACAGTCGAGGGGCGCCTGCAGTTCATGCCGGCAGCGCAAAAAGGGGCGATCCGCTTCTTGGGACAAGTCCGGACGACCGATTTCGGATTGGGACAGCTGTTGGCGGTGCCTGCTCTGGGGGCCGTATCGTTTTCGGCGGGGGTGGATGCCGAGGCACGGCCCGGCGAGCTGACCCTGACCACCGATGCGACAGTCGACCGGCTGGATTTCAAGGAATACAGCTACGGCGGTATCCGGATGAACGGCCGCTTCGCCGGCAAGACCTTCACCGGACAGATCAGTTCGGCAGACCCGAACTTGGACTTCGTGACCGACGGACGGTTCGATCTGAGCGGGGAGGTGCCGGCCTACAATTTCGAGATGGATCTGCGCCGGGCGGATCTGGCGGCGCTGAAGCTGAACCGGCGCGACGAAGTGTCGAGGCTGGCGATGCGCTTCCGTGCGCACGCCACGGGTACGACGCTGGACGACATCAACGGCACGGCGACGATCGACAGCCTGAGCTATGTGAACCACATCGACACCGTCCGGACGGGAGCGATCCGGCTGGAGGCGCAGAACACCGAGCGCAGCAAGCGGGTGACGATGCGGTCGGACTTCGCCGACATCGAGCTGCGGGGAAACAGCGGCTACAGCCATATCTTCCGGTTTTTCGGACAGTCGATCCGGCAATACCTGCCGTCGATGCCGGCAGCTTCGGCCGGCACCGGCCGAGAGCAGAGTGCTGCCGGACATCTTCCGGCCGATACGGCGGCCACGGTTTTCGACGACGGCTACTACTTAGTCAAGGTAAACGTCAAGGAGGCCAACAACGTGGCGGCGATCTTCGTGCCGGGGCTGGAGATCGCCCGGGGCTCGTCGTTAGCCTTCCTGTTCAACCCCTACCGCAACGACTTCAGTCTGAGCGCCAAATCGGACTACATCCTGCGGCGGAACCTCTATGTCGGCAACCTGTCGGTGGAGTGCCGCAACCAGGGGGATTCGGTGTCGATCTACGCTTCGGCCGACCAATTCGGGATCGGGCTGGCGGACCTGCCGAACCTCTCCGTGATCGGGGGCATCCGGGACAACCGCATTTCGCTGGCCACGCGGTTCCGCAATCCGAAGAACGGCTCGCACGCCCTGATCAGCACCGGCACGACCTTTTCCCGCACGGCAGCGGGGCTGCCGCAGATGGACGTGGCGCTGTACCCGACCACCTTCTCGGTGGGGGGGCAGCTGTGGTATATCGCGCCGAGCCACGTGGTGCTGGACTCGCTGGGGATCGACTTCCGCCGGTTCCGGCTCTGGGGCGGGGGGCAGGAGCTGGCGGTGGACGGCCGCGCTTCCGCTTCGGAAGAGGATACGCTGCGGGTGCGGATGCGGAATTTCGACATGGCGCCGCTGACGCAGTTGGTCGAAAGGCAGGGTTATAGCGTCGGGGGGCGCCTGGGGGGTGAGGCGCAGTTGGTGGCGGCGCTGGGCGAGTTGCAGTTTACGGCGGATCTGGGGATGGATTCGCTGACTTTCGGCGGGTATCCGCTGGGGCGGGTCGATTTTCACAGCGAGTGGGACGGGGGGCGGCGGTGGGTGCGGTTTGCGGCTTCGACGCCGGAGGGGGTGAGGC
>NZ_CANQYJ010000074.1 GCF_947628055.1 uncultured Rikenella sp. | reverse complement strand
ACCAAAACCCTTGTAACTCAATTCTATCACTATATCTTTCCGCATTTCACTTTTTTGTAGTAACTTTGCAGCGATAATCGACGCTTAAATGAACATCAAATCTATAATCCTATTTAGCGGATTTGTTTGTGACTTGTTCCTCTTTGGATTATTTGTCGATCGTCTATTAACGGATATAAATTTCGTAGTTCTCAGATTTAAAAGATTTGAGTAAACAACAAAGGGGATGTTTTGTTTTTTCTCGCAGAGGTTAAATGCAATTGAGTATAAATTGAAGGAATGCAAAAGAAGATCTTGATAATCGGAAGTTCTTGTTCGTTACCTCGTCCGGATGGTGTGTATGAAAAAACGTGGCCTTTTTTGCTTAAAGTAGCGTATCCAGATTACGATATTATTACATTAGCTCGTCGACGGAACAATACTCGGAGTTTACAAGGCGGAACAGGGAAAGCATGGGCATACGGCGACAGTCTGCATTTTTATCATCCGGATATCGTTGTGATGCAAATCGGTATTAGTGATTGTTTCCCTCGTTATTTAAGAGCATCTTCTTTATTGAATAAATTGATAGAACGTTGTCCCTCTTGGATTCAAACGATATTTTGGAAATGTTATAAACTTTTTTTCCACCGGAATGTCAAACGAGCCGATGTCCCTTATGCCGAATTTTGCCATAACATTAGACAATACATGGAAGAATGTCGGGCAGAGCAAGTTGCTAAAGTGGTTATTGTGCTGATCTATACTCCTCCCGAATGGCTCAGGAAAAGAATCCCGACCTTGATGGGAGCTATTGATCTTTATAACCGAGCTTATCAAAAGATAGCAGAAGACTATGGGTTTGTGGTGACAGTCCATCCATTACAGGAGGGGAAAGATGAATATTTTTTGCCTGATGGTATTCATTCCACCGACTTAGGACATCAATTAATCTTTGAGGCAATCAATGCAGAAATTCCACTATGATGATTAATAGACGACTTATTGTCAAAATATTATTTATAGGAATTGTTAGTGTAACAATTTCCTGTCATAAAGAGCGACCTCTTGTTCCGTCGACAGAAGATCTACTCGATGAATATACATATAACGACATTTTATCGTGCATAAATATTCCTTATTATGGAATTTTTACATTGAATATCTATTGTAAGAAAGAAAAAGACTCGCATAAACGTCCTGTTATTCTCTATATTCATGGAGGTGGCTGGAACTCCGGCAACAAAGAAACTTGGCGAGTATCTCAGATTGATTTCTTTGCTCGGATGGGATTTGTGACTGTTGCATTGGATTATCCGCAGTCACAAAATCCGATTGATACGCTCAAGGAGGATCGGGTTCTGCACCCAAAACATATTCGAGCTATCGCTAAAGGATTTAAATGGATATACGATCATATCGAGGAATATGGTGGAGATCGGACAAAAATCAATATCATCGGTCATTCTTCGGGGGCTCATTTAGCGATGTTATTGGCGACGAATGAGCGATTCTTAGTCGCAGAGAATCTCGATTTATCGCATATCCATGCGGTGTATTGTTCCGATGGTGGCCCCTATATTACATTGAGTTCATATATGTCTTTGTCCAGTTCGGACAGTTATTTGCGACTGTTGTATCTTTGCTGGGTGAATGCTATGGGCAATGATCGGACTTTATGGTATGATGCGGTTCCTTTATATCACATTACGCCAGGAAAAAACATTCCCCCGTTTTTGTTAGGTCATACGTCGTTACCATATCGAGTGGAACCGAATGTACAGATTCGACAGACCTTGACCGATAATGGATATCGAGCAGAAGATTTTGTTGTTTATGGTGCAGATCACGGAGAGTTATTTTGGAATATTGGAACATCGAAAGATATCAATGGTGTTGGCCAAAGAGTGGTCTTGTTTTTTCGAGGTGTAAGATAGGATTATGTCAGGCTTTCGAGAGATACTTAAACATAGCGGTAATTATCTGATCGCCAATTTGGCAACTCGTGCTTTAGCTTTTATTTCTATTCCTGTCTATACTCGGTTATTATCAACTGAAGATTATGGCATTACTGCAGTCTTTTTAGCTACAACCGGCATTCTTAATAGCTTGATTGCTCTGAATTTCGATGCTTCGACCAGTCGTTATTATTATGATAAAACCACTGAAGAAGATTTCAAAACCTTTGTCGGAACATCGATCTTAATTTCGGTGATGGTTATAGGGGTGACATCGAGTTTGATATGTATTTTTGCTCCACAGATGTCTGTATGGACCCAGTTGCCGATTGCAGTAGTTTACCTGTTGGTTCCGATGGCAATATTGAATGTTGTATGTTCCACATTTGTACAAATTTATCAACCTCGCAAGTGGAGCAAACCGGTCGCTCTCTCGTCTTTAACTCGGGTCTATTTAGGTTTTGCTTTTTCGATTACTTTGATTCTTCTGCTTCCTTCAGAAAAATATTTGGGACAAATATGGGGACAAATTCTGGCTGGCACTGTTATGTCGATTTATTGGACAAAGAAAATAGCCCCGTTTGTCGTGTGGCGATTTGAACGTCGTCATCTACGGTATATCTTTCATTATTCTATCCCATTGATTCCGTATGCCTTGAGCGGAGTAATCATCGAACAGTTTGGTAAGTTGACAGTTGCATCGAATGATGGTATGTCGCAAGCCGGGTTTTATACGTTGGCGATTTCGATTGCTTCATTAACAGCTATCGTAACCGAGATTACTCATATGGCTTGGTATCCATACTATATGGAATACATGAAATCCGGGAACTACGAACAACATGATTGTGACTTAGTGCGGATTTTCAAATTAACATGTATTGCTGCGATGTTTTTTTCTTGCTTCGGCCGAGAGATAGGTTTGATTTTGGCCAAGAAGAATTTTACATCCGCTTTGAATCTGGTGCCGATTCTTACGATCGGTTATGTATGTCACCAGTTGTCATATGCCTATATGCGCAACATTTCTTTTGTACTTAAAACAGGCTATATGTCCGTAATCGTTATTTCATCAGGATGTGCCAATGTGTTATTGAATTCGATTATGATTCCTCGATGGGGAACATTGGGGGCCGCGATTGCCGTGGCTTTGTCCTATGTTTTGATGGCCAGTCTGTCATGGTTTTGTAGTGTTCGTATAATCAAAGTTCGGGGAATCCCTTTATTGAAATTATTAAAGCCGTTGGCTATTCTGTTGCTTTTCCAAGTTCAACTCTATTGGATTTTTATGGTCGAGAATCTTTGGAGTAGTTTAGGATTGAAGATTGTGTTATTTATTATGCTCGGAGTCATTTTGTTTAGAAATGATCGTCAGGCTATTCTGAATATAATGCAACGATTTATAAACCGATAATTATGATGACAAGAACAAAATTCGTTATCTTTATACAGGAACTCTGCATATGAAAGATATCGTTATCATTGATCATGAACCACTGACTGTTCGCAAAAAAGAGGCTTGGCATATCGAAGAATTACGGCAAGCCGGATTGAATGTCTGTTTTTGGGATGTTTCCGGATATATTCATCCGGGAATGTCAATCGCTGATACATTATGTGAGGATTTTGTCGTTTCTCTATCCTCTTACAACATGGTAGAAGAGCGATTGGCATTAATGGACATTTCGAAAACTATATTCATCGTAGAGATACCCGAGGACTGGCACAATAGAACTTTTTTCAGATTACTTAGCTCTTGTCATTGTTATACCATTCGGATTGAGTTATATGCCAGTATTTATATGGATCGTTCGTCTATCCGCGGGTGGCGAAAATTGAAAGCCGCTCCATTGGCGTTGTACAAAATAAAACTACGAAACTTGTGGGAGGGTATTAGATTCCGGACGTATAGGAAAAGACATAAAATCAAGGGGTATGATATGCAGATATCATCGCATAACGTACCGGCTACCGATGTATTGATTAATCATCCCGATTGGGAAAATTACAAAAAAGTGTGGGCCTGTCCTTCGGACCCGCTATTATCGGAACCGTATGTTGTTTTTTTGGACGAATACTATCCATTGCATCCGGATCTGAAATTCTTGACACACGAACGTGTCGGCGATGTCCAGAAATATCGTCAAAGCCTGATCGCTTTTTTCGATGCCTATGAACGGTTGCATGCAGTGAAAGTCGTAATTGCAGCTCACCCGAAAGCAGATTATGCTACCGATACTTTCGGGGATCGCCCGATTATTAAATATCGGACGACTGTTTTGATTCGGTATTCAAAAGGAGTATTGCTTCACAATAGTGCTGCTATCGCCTATGCTGTTATGTTCGATCGGCCGATTGCATTTATTACTAACAATGAATATAGGAAAGCGAAAACACAAGTCTATTTTCAGCGAAAAATGGCCGATAATTTCGGGTGTCCGATTTGGAATATTGATCGGCAAGCTTGGGAAATAATCGAATTGAAAAAGATCGTTCCGGCTTTGAGAGAACACTATATATATAATAATTTGACTGCGCCGGGAATAGAAAATCGACGGACGGTCGATATTTTAATGGAAACTTTTTCATCACTCTGAATTATGAAGATATGTTACTGTCTACCGAGTATTTACAATTTGGAGGGATGGAACGATGGGAAAGATGGTATCTTGGGACCTCTTGGAAGTGAGCATGTTTTTGTAGAACGTCTCGGAGAGTTGATTCGCAATTCTGCTTTGAGGAAAGAAATGGAGCATCGAGCAAAGAATAATATCCGTCGGTTTCCCCTATATACCACAGGGAAACAATGGAAAACTTTATTTGAGAATTTACTTCGACAATTGATTTTTTCATGCCTACTCTGACTATTTTTACCCCCACTTATAATCGGGCTTATATCTTGCCTGTATTATATGAGAGTTTGCAAGGACAAAAATGCCAAGATTTCGAATGGTTGATTGTAGATGACGGCTCTACAGATGATACCGAAACGCTTGTCAGAGATTGGATAGCCGATTCCCGAAATAATGGGCTGAATATTCGTTATCATTATCAACCGAATGGCGGAAAACATCGTGCGATTAATCAAGGAGTACAATTGGCGCAGGGCGAATTGTTTTTTATTGTAGATAGCGATGATTATTTGCTCCCGGAGGCTGTTTCTTTTCTTTTGACATGGTGGAACGAAGTAAAAAATGACACCAGATATGCCGGCGTATGTGGACTGAGATGTTATCCTGATAAGACTTCGATCGGGAATATTCCTTCTTATGCCACTTATTTGGATACCGACAGCCTAAGTTTTCGAACCCGTTATCACGAAAAAGGAGATAAAGCTGAAGCGTTTCGGACAACGGTCTTGCGTGCCTATCCTTTCCCGGAATTTGATAATGAGCATTTTGTGACCGAAGCAGTTGTCTGGAACCGAATCGCCCAACGATATATTTTACGGTATTATAACCAGAACATTTATTGTTGCGATTATTTGGCTGACGGTTTGACTCGTTCCATTGCTCGTCATCATTTCCAATCGCCACAAGGAACGGCGCTTTATTATTCCGAACTGGCTCATTGGCCGCAAACCGATCGCTGGAACCGGATGAAAGCGGCTGTGAATTATTGGCGTTACTCAACAGGAAATAAACAGAGTTTTGATGTTAAATGTCGTCAGATCGGGTGGGAGAATATATTTTTTCTACCTTTGGGTATGATATTCCGGCTTCGAGATAAAATCCATAGATGATTTTTCCGGGAATCGCTTGGTGTTCTTATGGACTTAGTTATGCGAATTATCTATCATACTTTCGATTTGAATGGATCCGGTGGAATGGAACGTGTGTTGGTGCAAAAAGCCAACTGGTTAGCCGAACACGGCTATCAGGTGGAAATACTGACCACGGAAGAAGATCATTGTGAACCATTCTTTCCACTTCATTCGCAAGTCTGTGCAACCGCATTGAATATCAACTATAATAGGCTTTATAAGAGTGATAATGTATGGCGTAATATTATTGAGAGTATACGTAAACGCCAGTTACATAAGCGAAAGTTGAAAGCTTATTTACGAGAACATCCCTGTGATATATTTATCACGTTACAACATCGTAACTTTATTCCGAAGTTGAAAGACGGGAGTCGTAAGATCTTTGAGGTTCATTTTTCGACGGCGGCAAAAAGAGAGTTCTTACAGCGGTTATCTCGTCTGTATCGGTTGGCTTACCGACTTGGGACTTGGTGGCAGGAACGTACGATCAAATATTACGACCGTTTTGTCGTTTTGACCGAGGCCGATCGTCGGGAACGCGCTTTGAATAACTGTGTTGCCATTCCGAACAGCATAACCATACCGATTCCGGATCAGACGGCAGCATTGACAAATAAACGGGTGATTTGTGTCGCTCGTTATTCTTACCAGAAAGGTCTCGATTTTTTAATTCCAGCGTGGCGTATAGTCGTTGAGCGACATCCAGACTGGAGACTTGATATTTTTGGGCGCACATACGGTCGAGAAAAGGAATACACCGACCTGTTGCGTCAAAATGGAGTAGAAACCTCCGTTCGTTTATGCGAGCCTACACAGAATATCGTTTCTGAATATCAAAACAGTTCGATTTATGTCCTGAGTTCTCGATATGAAGGTTTCCCTTTGGTATTAGGCGAAGCAATGGCTTGTGGCGTGCCTTGTGTATCTTATGCATGTCCTTTCGGTCCCGAAGACATTATTCGGGACGGAGTAGACGGAATCATCGTGCCGCAGGTCGGAAATATCCCAGGGCTTGCAGCCGGGATATGTCGCCTGATCGAAAATGAGTCCCTGCGTCAAGCTATGGGGATCGCTTCGCGAGAAGGGGTGCAGCGCTATGAAGAAAAGAATGTCATGCCTCTTTGGGTTGACTTGTTCCATCAACTTGTACATCAATAAAATACGCTAATCCTTAAAGCTTTTGGTACTTGGTTGCCTATTTTGTTATATTTTGTCTTCTTGCAGTTCTTGCATTTGCCGATGTAATTGGTATTCCATTACGGCAACGGAAAGCGATATTGATTATAGAGGCAATATTGCTCGCGTTATTTGCTGGATTACGGTACGATACTGACATTGTTGATTTCTCAGTCTATTGGGAAGGGTATGTCGAGGTGGCTCGCTATGGTTTGGATTATGCTCGTTTGCAAGAAGCTAGAGCATTTGAACCCGGATATAATCTACTGATGTATCTCGTTTCCTTTTTTTGTAAAAGTCCGATTGCCGGTTTTTTGGCTATTGCAACCTTGAGCGTGGGGATTACATTATCTTGTTATCAACGTTACAGCCGATATGCATTGATCGGGGTGGTCGTTTATTTCTCACACACGTTCTTATTGCGCGACATGATCCAGATCCGTGCAGGGTTTGCAGCAGCCGTTGCATTGTGGGCGTTGAGATATGTCGAACAACAAAAGCCTGTATGTTTTTTTCTGGTTGTCTTGCTGGCAATGAGTTTCCATATGGCGGCAGGAATTGTATTGTTGGTCTATGTGGTTTATCGATTGAATTGGAGTCGACGCACATGGTGCTGGTTAGTCGGAATGTCTTTATTGGTGGGGCTTTTGATGCCATTGGGACATCTGCTTGGTTCATTGCCAGGAGGAGGGATATTTCAACGTATCCAGACTTATGTTTGGATGATTAATGACGAACCTACCGGTATATTGACGAATCTTACAATTCTTAAACAACTATTTTTCAGTTTTATTTGCTTGAAATATTGGAAGAAATTATTGGAAATAATGCCCCATTTCCGTCTGTTGGCAATTCCTTACTTGATGTCGGTTTGTTGGTTGATGCTTTGGAACGATTTTCCGATCATTGCAGCTCGTATAGCAACTTTCTTTTCCGTTACAGAACCGCTGCTTGTTTGTGCCGTTCTTTACTTGGTAACCAAAGTTTCGCGTCCGATAGCAACCTCTTTGATACTCATATTCGCATTTCTGATGCTTTATCTAAATGTGTTTGTTAAGGGGTTTCCTGAATACCATTTATCCATCTTACAATGAAAAGAATCGCATATATAGTTCCTTCATTAGCTAATCGTGGTCCTGTTATCGTTGTCAAAGAACTTGTCGCACAAATGGTGTGTCATGGGCAAGAATGCACGGTTTTTTATTTTGACGATAAGATAGAACTGGAATTCGACTGTCCGACTATCCGTATACAAAAAAAAGAACAGATCGATTTTACCAGTTATGATATCGTACATAGTCATGGGATGCGACCAGATCGCTATGTCGCGCGTTTTCGAGAATACAGCGGGAAGGTGCGTTATATCTCTACGGTGCATAATTATGTACTGGAAGACTTTCGATATCAATACAATTGGTTGGTGGCCCAGATATTCGGTCGTTTATGGATGCGTACGCTTCGGAACATGGATGTAGTAGTCGCACTTTCTCGACATGCGCAGGAGTATTATCAGAAATGGTTGCCTGTCGAGAAAATAACTTATGCTTATAACACCCGAGTGCTTAATCTGTCCCAGACACTGGATGAAAAATCAGCTCAAGAAATACGGTCATTCAAAGGGCATTCTATCTTGATAGGAGTCAATGCCTTGCTGACAAAACGTAAAGGAGTCGATATATTGATTCGGGCTTTAGTGCGCCTGCCGGACTACAAGCTGTTCATTGCTGGGGATGGTAAAGAGCGGGCGCGACTCGAACGACTAGCTCGCCGATTGGGAGTGGCCGATCGCTGTCTGTTTGCTGGATACCGACAGAATGCTTATCTTTATTTGCCGTTATATGATATTTATGCCCTGCCGAGTCGAAGTGAAGGTTTTCCATTGTCTTTACTTGAGGCGGCTGTGTATGCAAAGCCATGTGTTGTTTCCAATCTGCCTATCGTAACCGAATGTTTTAATACAGACGAAGTGGCGATTTTTCGACTCGATGCACCTACTTCTGTTATCCAAGCTATACATAGAGCGACAGCTAATTCCACATTAGGTAGGAATTTGCATCTGAAATACGAAAAAGCGTACAGCCCGGAAAAAATGTATGAACGTTATCTCCGAATATATTATGGCGAAGTTTAGTGTTCTAATGTCTGTATATTACCGGGAACAGCCGGAATTCTTGGATACCGCATTAGCCAGTATTTTCGATCAAACAATTCTGCCAGATGAAGTTATATTGGTCAAAGACGGCCCTCTGACACCCGGTCTCGATGCTGTAATTAGTCGATATGCCACACTGCATCCCGAGTTGCATATAATTACCTTACCGGAAAATGTCGGACTCGGTGCTGCACTCAATGAAGGTCTGAAACACTGTTCACATGAGTTGGTGGCCCGCATGGATTCGGACGATGTGTGTGTGAAGGATCGTTTTGAACGTCAACTGGCTGTCTTTTCCCGACATCCTGAGTACGACGTTGTGGGAGGATGGATCGACGAATTTACGACAACACCCGATCGGGCGGAGTCAGTGCGTAAATTACCGGAAACACATGAACAGATACGGTCATTTTTTCGGTCACGCAGTCCATTGAATCACGTGACGGTGATGTTTCGCCATTCTGTTGTTCTCGCTGCCGGAAACTATCAGCCATTTTATCTATTGGAAGATTATTGGCTTTGGGGGCGAATGTTATATAATAACGCAAAATTTTATAATGTTCCGGCTGTTTTGGTTCATGTTCGGGGAGGACAGGCAATGGCAGCTCGTCGGGGCGGATGGAAATATGCTTTAAGTGAAATTCGATTGCAGCGTGCATTCTTTCGTCTCGGACTGATCGGTTATGTTACTTTCTGTAAAAATGTGATAATACGTTTTACTGTACGCATTATACCCAACAGATTACGTACTTTTGTTTATCAGAAATTACTTCGGAAATAATATGTTCCACCTCACGCAATTCATAAAAGACAAGGTTACCGGGCGGCAGACCTCCATGTTCGCCGACGATATTGCCGCAAACAGCCAACGCCTTACGCATGAAATCAGCGGGCGAAAAGTACTTGTGATCGGAGGGGCAGGGACCATCGGTTCCTCGTTTATCCGGGCCATCCTGCCGTTCCGTCCGGCAGCGCTGGTGGTTGTGGACATCAACGAAAACGGACTCACCGAACTCACCCGCGACCTGCGCTCGACACCGGGCGGCTATGTGCCGGACGAGTATGTGACCTACCCCATGAACTTCAACGACGCCGTGTTCGAGAAAATGTTCCGGGCACACGGCGGATTCGATATTGTGGCCAATTTCTCGGCACACAAACACGTGCGGAGCGAAAAAGACGTCTACTCAGTGGAGGCGTTGCTGGAAAATAATGTGTTGCGAGCCAGGAAACTGCTGACCTTGCTCGAAGAATTTCCGCCGCGGCACTACTTCTGCGTCTCGACCGACAAAGCAGCCAATCCGGTGAATATCATGGGCGGTTCCAAAAAGATCATGGAAGACATGATCATGGCATACTCCCATAAATTTCCGGTGACCACAGCACGGTTTGCGAACGTCGCTTTCAGCAACGGCAGTTTGCCGGACGGGTGGATGCAACGCATCGCACGGCGGCAGCCGCTTTCGGCACCGAATGACGTGACCCGGTACTTCGTCTCGCCCGATGAGAGCGGCGAAATCTGTATGCTGGCATGTATGCTGGGGCAGAGCGGCGAGATCTATTTCCCGAAACTCGGAAAAGAACAAGTAAAAACCTTTTCCGCCATCGCATCCGACCTGCTGACTGCGATGGGGTATACCCCCGTCGAATGCCGCTCAGAACAAGAGGCAATCACAATGGCCGCGCGTCTGACCGACACCGATCGGGAATACCCCGTTTACTATTCCGGGAGTAATACAACGGGAGAGAAACCTTACGAAGAATTCTTTACGGACAGCGAAACAATCGACATGACCCGGCATCAGGCATTAGGAGTGGTGACCGGTGTACAGCCGCGGCCGATGGGCGAAATCGACGCCTTGTTCGAGACCCTTACCGCCGCTTTCGACAAGCCCGATACGACCAAGGCCGAGATTGTGGCCATTATGAAAGGCTTCCTGCGGAATTTCGAGCACGAAGAAAAAGGACTTTATTTGGATTCAAAAATGTAATCCGGCGAAAATAGCTTCGACATACGCCGCAATATAACCGTTCCCCGTCCATTCCCGAAAACCGCCAAGGCAGCCCCTTCCCTGCGCTGTTGCATCCGGGTCCCGGGTCGGACGTGACTGTCACGTCCGAAACAGTCGCATATTCGGGTTGCAATCGCACGGTTAGGGAAAATCGTTCCTACCCCCAACGGATAGGAATACACAAAAAACGGACGCGAATAAACCGGCGAAGTCCTCTGTTTTGTTCGCAATCTCCGTTTTTTTGTCCATTAACAGAACAACATTAACCTAAAGGATGTTATCTTTGTGTCAAATGATAACTCCTTATCTGTTCGATCAAAATCTACTGCTCACCCTGAATTTTGACGGAGGCTCGGTGATGGATCAGATCATGTTCGTGATCTCGGGCAAACTGACGTGGGTGCCTTTTTATATCTGTATCCTGTGGCTGATCTATACCCGGTTGGGGCTTCGCAAACTGGTGCTTTTCGCGCTGGCGGTGCCGTTGCTGGTCGTGTGTGCCGACCAGACGGCGACCTTGGTCAAAGAGTATTTGCCGAAGTCGAGGCCGACGCATTTTGCTCCGATCATGGAACAGGTGCATACCGTGAACGGCTATGTGGGGGGAGCTTACGGAACCGTGTCGTCGCATGCGGCCAACTGTTTCGGACTGGCTCTGTTCGCTTCGATGCTCGTCAGGCGGCGGTGGTTCGTGTGGATGATGTTCGGGTGGGCGCTTCTTGTGGCATACAGCAGGATTT
Organism: uncultured Rikenella sp.; assembly: GCF_947628055.1. Lineage (GTDB taxonomy): Bacteria > Bacteroidota > Bacteroidia > Bacteroidales > Rikenellaceae > Rikenella. The sequence goes on along the minus strand of NZ_CANQYJ010000074.1, from coordinate 910 downwards.
ATCTGGGGGTACACTATCCGATGGATATTCTGATCGGGATGTGCGAAGGCCTGTTCTGGGCTTTCGTGTGGTACAGAGTGTTGCTTTGGGCGGACGGACGGGTCACGGCTTTCAGACGGTTGGACCGTTATGTGCCGTATCGGCTGTATTTTATGCGTCGCTGGCGCGAAAAACGGATGCTGTGGCCTTTGGTATCTTTTTTGCCGGGGAAAAGGCATGATCTTGCCTGATCGGAAATTTTAGCTGTCTTTATCGAACTATGCGACGTTGGATTGCATACCTGTCCGTGTTTTTCACGGTATGGCTTCTCTGTGCCGGGGCTTGGCATCTTTCGGCGGAGAGGGGTTGTGTGCCTGTCGATACGGCGCAGGAATCCCTGGAGGCGGAGATTGCCGCGCGCGCTGTGGCGGATTTCGCCTGGTGGGACAGCTATGCGTGGTATGTCGTGCCGGCGGGCGATCCGGTTTCCATGTCGTGCCGGACGACCGGCGGGATGAATGCCGGGGTGCGCTGCTGGTGGCTGACGGGCTTGAAACGGGAGTTGTCGAGTCCGGTTTTTCAGGCTGCGGATATTCTTCTGACTTATCTGGGGCGGAGGTCGTCCGCCCGTTCGTTCGCTTCGTGGCGGGCTTCGTTGTGCGGGGCTTCCTGCGGAGATGCTGTCTCTGTCTCGCGGCCGGGCGATGGCTATATCTACGCGCTGCGCCGGATCGTGATTTAAATCGCAGGTTTTATTGTACGTGTCTCTGGGAGGGAACTGTTCTCTTTAACTTCGCTATGCTCGTTTTCCTCGCGTTATCTCGGCATAGTCCGCAAGCGGCCTCTGCTCTCGAAACGCTGCTCGGTTGTGAACAACCGACGCTGCCAGCGAATCCAGAGGCCGCTTGCGGACTATGGTGAGCGGCGAGGA
>NZ_CANQYJ010000073.1 GCF_947628055.1 uncultured Rikenella sp. | reverse complement strand
GCGGGCAGCCCGGAGCCTCCCCCGGCGCAGGGCTGCAACCTGAAGGTCTTGCCCGCGCAGGCTCCGGACTGAAAATAGACCGTACCGATAAACAAGAGATTGTCGGGAATGCTTTCACTCTGTAAGGTGCGGCGCGCAGGGACAAAGAGAGATTGCGGATTTCAACCCGGAAACGGCCGGAACTGGCGGGGACTTCGGGGTAGAACGCCCTATAAAACAGCCAACGGCCACGGTTCGAGGTCGAAGCGGCACCGGGCCTCCGCTGCGGGAGGCTGCGGCCCAACATCGGGAGATCCTAGTCGAACCGGATACCCGCCGGCTTCGGGCCGAAAAGACAGTTTATTCTGGCGCGGGAAAAGACATTTCCGTGAAGTAGAAGAACCGCAAAGCCTCCCGGAATACACCATACGGGATAAGACACCGATCCAGACACGACTGGGCCGGAGTTTCGCCCAGCGAAAGGTGCTGCTGGATATTTCAGCCGGAAGCGCACTCAAACAAATCCCCGCTACAATCTCGTTATAATTTCACGAACCAGCGCGCACAGGCCCGGCATTGCCCGCTTCCCCGCCTCGATCACCTCCTCGTGCGTCAACTCCGCCCCCCCGCACAACCGAGCCGGAACACCCGAAAGCACATTGGTAATCAGCGAAAACCCCAACACCCGCACCCTCTGATGCCGCGCCACGATCACCTCCGGCGTCGTAGACATCCCGATCGCATCCCCCCCGATCCGCCGAAAATAGCGCACCTCCGCCGGCGTCTCAAAACTCGGCCCCGAAGATCCCACATAGACCCCCTCCCGCAAAACGATCCCCTGCGCCCGCGCCACCTCATGCGCCAAAGTGATCAGCTTCCTGTCGTATGCCTCCCCCATATCCGGGAACCGCACGCCCAGCTCCTCCGGATTAGGCCCCACCAAAGGATTGGGTATCAAATTGATATGATCTCTGATCACCATCACATCCCCCGCCTCGAACAGCGGACACAGCCCCCCCGCCGCATTGGATACGATCAAGGTATCGATCCCCAGGCAGCACATCGCCCGCACCGGCAGCACCACCTCGTCGATCGGATACCCCTCGTAATAATGCACACGCCCCTCCATCGCAATGACATACTTTCCCCCCAGCCTGCCATAAATAAAACGGCCCCGGTGCCCCGCCACCGTAGAAGTCGGAAAGTCGGGTATCTCGCTGTAATCCAAGGTGGAAATCACGTCGATCATTTCGGCCAGAGCCCCTAACCCCGACCCCAGCACGATCCCCACCTCCGGCGCAGGTCTCCCCCCGTTCTCGGCCGTCCCTTCCGAACTGTCGGTAAAGTAGCGCCGCGGCAGGATATTCAGCCTACTCCGGATGAAGCATGTTGTATTTTTGATTTTCTCTGACATATTGGTCTAACTGCCTGCGGAAATCGCACTCCTTGTTTTCGAGAAATTCCACGCGTATGGAGCTGTAATAGAGCCTCCGTTTAATATCGTCGCTGATCTTGCGGCTGTTCATCAGCCGCACGGCGTCCTTCTCGGTCACCACCACCGCCGTCCGTTTCGGCAGCGCGGCCAGAGCCGCTTCCACAGCATGTATGTCCTTCATCTTGAACGTATAGTGATCGCCGAAGATAAAGGTTTGCACCACGTCGTAATTTCTGCGCAGGTCTTCGACGAACTTCCGCGGGTTGGCAATCCCCGCCATCGCCACCACCGGCGCGCCCGGCTCGAGAGTTTGCGCCTGCCCGTACCCCGGATAGAGCGGCACCGGAGCCTGCGGCACGATACGGGTAAAGTACAGGCTTTGGTAAGGATACAGGTCGAGGTTTTTGCTGATGATCCGGTAATCCAGCGGTTTCATGTCCTCCGGGCATTTGGTCACGATCACCATCTGCGCCCGCACCATCTGGGTCTGCCGGTCGCGGAGCCTCCCCAGCGGCAGCAGGTGATCCTCGTACACCGGACAGCTGTAGTCCATCAGTACGATATTGACCCACGGCTCGACATACCGGTGCTGGAACGCATCGTCCAATATGACAAGGTTCACCTCCGGGTGCGCCTCGCGCAGTTTTTCGATCCCTTCGACCCGCCGTTCGCACACTGCCACCGGAATATGCGGATACTTGAGCTTGATCTGTTTCGGTTCGTCGCCGATCTTTTTGAACGAGCTGTTCACGGTGGCCAGCACGAATCCTTTGGTCTTGCGTTTGTACCCCCGCGACAAGACCGCCACGTTGAACTCGCCGTCCAGCAGTTCGATAAGCCGCTCGGTGTGAGGGGTTTTCCCGGTGCCGCCCACCGTGATGTTTCCCACGCAGACGATCGGGATGTCGAACTCCCGGCTTCGGAGCACGCCCCAGTCGAACAGCCGGTGCCGGATGTCGATGATGCCGCCGTAGAGCCAGGCCAGCGGGGCGGCCAGTATTTTGCCAAACAGTGTCAAGATAATATTGTATTCTTCGTATTTAATCTTGCAAAGATACCATTTGATCTTGCAACGATTACCATTTAATCTTGCAATTCGACCCGCCACGGCATTTCCGCCCGGATTCCGGCATTCGAGATCATTTCCCGCACGTGCCGGGCTTCGGCCCCCAACTCCGGCAGCCGGTCGCCGCCCGTGATCTTCATCATGGCGGAGCCGGTCAGCGACCCCAGGATCGAAGCGAACGACGAGCTTTCCGGAGCCGGATACTGCCGTACGGCATAACCGCCCGGCTCCAGCCCCGCATGTTCTGCGGCGATCCGGATCGCATCCTGCAAGGTGCCGGTGCAATCCGCCAAGCCGTTCTCCATCGCCTGCACGCCGGTCCACACGCGTCCCCCCGCCAAAGCGTCCACGCTGTCGGCCCGCAGCCTGCGCCCCTGGGCGACCACTTCGACGAATCGCGCATAAACGGTGTCCACCCCGTTCTGAATATACATCCGTTCGGCCGGACTCAGCGGCCGGAACAGATTCCCCATATCTGCCGAAGGATTGGTCCGCACCCCGTCGGCGGTCAGCCCCAGGTGCTCCCTTGCTCCCTCCCCGACGTTGAACATCAGGCCGAACACGCCGATCGATCCGGTCAAGGTGGTCGGAGCCGTGACGATATATTCCGCCCCGCAGCTGATGTAGTATCCTCCCGACGCTGCATAGTTCCCCATCGATACGATGACCGGCTTGACTTGCTGCGTCAGGTAGACTTCGCGCCAGATGATCTCGGCGGCCAATGCGCTCCCTCCGGGGCTGTTGACGCGCAGCACCACGGCTTTCACATCGTCGTCCTTGCGTACGCCGGCCAATGTCTCTGCCAGGGCGTTCCCGACGATCTGTTTGTTTTTGTCTCCTGCATCCACGATGTCGCCGTCGGCATAGACCAGTGCGATTTCATTGGAAGACCGCATGTTGCCCGTCGTTCCCCGCCCCGCATAGCTGTGTCCGGCGGCTTTGTATTCGGTCAGGGAGAGTATCTGCGGTTTGCCGGTGGTGTCTTGTCCGGAGAGCCGGGCCAGTTCTTCGGTCATCCGGTCGCGGTACCAGAGGCTGTCGACAAACCCTAACCGCAAGGCGTCGTATGGGGTGGCCACGGCCAGCCGCGAAGCATAGGCCTGCAAGCTGTCAGCGGCCAGCTCTCTGCTCTCGGCGATCTCGCTGATGAGGTAGTCCCAAATGGAATTTGTCATGGATTCCATCTGCAGCCGGTTTGCGTCGCTCAGCCGGGTGAGGATGAATGGTTCGCCTGCGCCTTTGAAGCTGCCGTGACGGATCAGTTCGGCCTGCACGCCGAGTTTGTCGAGCAGTCCTTTGTAGAATAGGACGCTGGAGGCAAGCCCCTGCCATGCCAAGCCTCCCTGCGGATTGAGGTATACTTTGTCGCTGACTGAAGCGAGGTAGTATCCGCTTTGTGAATAGACGTCGGCATAGGATATGACGAATTTTCCCGATTCGCGGAATTCGACGAGGGCCTGCCGAAGTTCATACAGTGTAGAAACGGAGGTGGGTATGGCCATCGGGATGTTGAGGTAGATGCCGTCGATGTCCGGATCTTCGGCGGCGCGGCTGATCTGGGTCGTGGCGTCATAAAGGGTGGTCTGTTCGCGAAAGCTGAATTCGCTGTAGTCGAACAGGTCGAGGGCGTTCCCGTTGGGCTTGTCGACGATGGGCTGGGCAAGGTCGATCCGCAGCACGCTGTGGGGCTGCAGTGTGGCTGTATTCCTGCCGGATCCAAAGGTCCCAAGGGTGGCGATCATCCCGGCGAATATCATGAAACTCAATATGATAAAGGCGATGCCGCTGACGAAAATGGCTAACAAACAGGCGAAAAAGGTCTTGAAAAAATGGTTCATTGCATAGGCTCTCCTCTTTAACTGTTCGTTTATTCTCCGCCTTAATTGGATGGAACTGCCGCTTTCTTGAAAGAAAGCGGCGCAAAGAACTTTTGAGATAGCTGCGCTACTCCTTAGGCTCCGCAGTCCTCTTGCATTGCGTTTTCTTTGGGGTGTGGCAATAGCGGGTATAAGGTAATCACTCGATAACCCGCTATTGCTCACACCCCAAGAAGATCGAAGACAAGGGTATCCGGCAGGCTCAAGAGATGCGCAAGCATCTCAAAAAGTTTTTCTGGTTCTCTTTGTTCACAAAGAGAACAGTTCCCTCAAACATAGGGCAGTGAATGAACGAACGGTTAAATAGCTAATTTGCGCTAAGATACAATTTTTTCGGGACACAGTTGAAATATACGCAATAATTCATTATCTTGGGAAACAAGTATTCAGAGATTTATCATAAAAACGAACGATATGGTCAATAAAGTTATTCTGATCGGGAACGTCGGCACAGAGCCGGAAGTGAGAGCACTGGAAACAGGCATCAAGATGGCGCGGCTGAGGATCGCAACCACGGAGCGCATCTATAACGCTTCGACAGGCGAAAAGCGGGAACATACCGAATGGCACACCGTCGTGCTGTGGCGCGGGCAGGCAGATTTTGCCGAAAAATACATCCGCAAAGGGAATCAGGTTTACGTCGAAGGGAAAATCCGCTCGCGCGAGTGGACCGAAGAAGCCACCGGCAATAAGCGGCACGCCGTGGAGATATTGGCCGACGAAGTCCGGCTCTTGGGACAGAGGCGCAGCGACGGCGGGAATTTCGGAGAGTATCGTAACGGCCAGTTCTCCGGCCCTGCGGCGCAAAGGGAACAGCAGGGGAGACAGGAAACTGCCCCGCCGCTGCCTAAGGATGCGGATGGCCTGCCGTTCTGAGTTTCCGGATAGTCGGCACCGGCCGCTTATTGGCGGGAAATTGCATAACGAACCGGCGGAGCCGTTGGCACCGGCCCGGATCAAATAATTCCGCAAAAAACGCACGATCTTTTCCGGACAGTCCGGGATGGCTTCGCGGAAACGGTCGGGATGCGGTGCGGTTCCGGCCGGATCGGGAATGAACCGAGGATTTCATATCTTTGAAACCGGAAAATCATGGTACTTCTTATTCTGCTCGTCATCTCGATCGTGCTGCAGATTCTGGCGGCAGGGGTGGCCGTGCGGCTGATCCGCACGACCAAGTTCAATTCGTCGTGGATCCTGATTACCATCGCGTTAGTGTTGATGTGCGTCATGCGTTTCAACGAATTTGCGACGGTGCTCTCGGAACGGACGGACGGACGGACGAATATGATCGTGATCGAATGGGAGTATTATGTCTGGGTGGGCGTGGCGACTTCGCTCTGTTTCGCAGTGGGGGTTTTTCTGGTGCGGAAGATTCTGAACTATATCGCTCTGCGGGAGGAACAGCGGCGAAACAGCGAAAAACGGCTGCTGAGCGCCGTGATCCGGGCCGAGGAGAACCAGCGCCAGATCATCTCGAAAGAGCTGCACGACGGATTGGGGCCGCTGCTGTCGTCGGTGCGGATGAGCGTGTCGGCGCTCTCGACGCAGCAGCTGAGCGACACGCAGAAGGAGATACTGGCCAATACGGAGTATGTCATCAACGAGGCGGTCAAAGGGCTGACCGAAATCTCGAACAACCTGAGTCCGCATGTGCTGAACAATTTCGGGGTGGCGCGGGCGCTGAACACTTTTATCCGCAAGCTGCAGCCGATGTGTCCGGCCACGCGGATCGCGTTTGATCCGGGAAACATGCAGCAGGTGCGGTTCGATCCGGACAGGGAGGTGATCCTCTACCGGGTGGTGTGCGAGCTGATCAACAATGCGCTGAAACATGCGGGAGCGGGGACGCTGACGATCGACATGCGCACGGAGCGGGATTGGGTGACGGTGAATGTGGCGGACGATGGCCGGGGATTCGATCCGGAGGCGGAGTCGGACGGCATGGGCCTCTCGAATATCGCGTCGCGGATCAGTTCGATCCGGGGCGAGCTGCAGATCGACAGCCGGCCGGGCGGAGGAGGAACGCGGGTCTTTATCCGAATCCATACCAGATAACCTGTCGGATGACAATGAATGTGATGCAGATGATGCGGGTAACGACGGCTTATTTAGGCAATATCCAGTATTTCGGCAAGCTCGCCGCCGGGGCGCGGATCGAAGCGCAGGAGAATTTCCAGAAGCAGACCTACCGCAACCGGGCCGAGGTGATGACTGCTGCCGGGGTGCGGACGCTGACCGTACCTGTCGTGTGGAATCACTGCGCCAAGATGCCGATCCGCGAGGTGCGCATCGACTACACGCTGCCGTGGCAGCGGGAACATTGGCGGACGCTGCGGGCGGCATACGCGGCGGCTCCGTATTTCGACCATTATGCGGAGAAGCTGGCTCCGTTTTTCGACGGGCGGACATACCGGCCGGAACTGCTGTTCGATCTGAACCGCGACCTGACGGGATTGTTGCTGCGGCTGTTCGGCCTGCCGGACGCTTTGCGGTATACGGATGGCTATATGCCGCTGGTGCCGCTTGATGCGGCGGTGGCGGCGGGGGATTTCCGCGAAGTGATCTCGCACAAGCCGAGGCTCAAACGGCCTGATCCGTCGTTCCATGCACCGGAATATTATCAGGTCTTCGCCGACCGGATTCCGTTCGCGCCGAATCTTTCGGCTCTCGATCTGCTCTTTTGCGAGGGGCCGCAGGCGGGGCGGATAATCAAGGAGAGCACGATCGTATTGTAAGAGGCATTCCGGTTCCCGCGTTAGCGGGCAGGCAGGACATCTGACAGAAACGGCGAGCATGAAGAAGCAACACGAAAGCGATTTATCTTTTCTTCAATCAATTATTCGCAAAGTGTTAGCGTGGCTCTCATTTCCAGGAATGCTGCGGATGGACGAATTTGGCCGCAAAGTAGGATTCAACGACGAGCAAACCAAAACACTTATCGGTGGCAAACCGATCAAATTCTATTCTAAAACGTATCGGAAATGATTCAAGGCAGAAAATGTAATCATCCGGATTTCACGGGGCGAAATCAATAGCCATAAATTCGTTCTCAAAATCAGGAACGTAGGAAGTCTACGTTTCCAATCTGCAATAATGCCTGAAACGAGTTATCTGTGGCTCGGAAGAATATGGCAAACAATTATTGCATAGCGAGTTATTGATACTCGCGCAGGATAACCCGAAATGAAATGAACAAGGATTGCCGCGATCCTCGTCGTTTTGCGCATCGGCGACGGACTTCTCAAACTAATTTTGAACCAACAGAATACAAGCAGTCCTATTAAATTACGAAAAAGGATAGACTTTTTATATAATCGTTTGAATATTGATTAAATATTGCAGACACATACTCAATCGCTGATACGGTTGCATATCAGGATTAGAAGCTGCTAATATAACGGATAAATAATTAGAATAAATCGACGGATTTTTCGTTGCTATATTCAACATTGATTTTGAATATTCAACCCAAATTTGGTACGTGGATTCCGACACTTGACCGTTCTGCATCATTTTAAGCCCTTGATCAATAACTTGCTGTATTATAGAAGTATTATTGCTCCACATGGTTCTTTTCCTCCTTTCCTGCAATCATTGTTTTTAATTGTTCGGCGTTTTTTGTGCCTTGTGTTTGAATTGCCTCATCTGCGGCTTGCTTTGATCGCTCACTTTGCCACTTTAACTTAAAATTCGCACCAAATATTTCGAACCTTTCAACCAAGGGCAGCAACCATAAAAATATACATATAAAGAAAATTAAATTATCTCCCTGAAAGTCAGAAAAAAGTTGAAAATCCAAACAGTCTGAAAAATTACACAATACATATGTTGTAGAGACAGCCAATATGAAAGGATACCATAATCGATGCACCCATGTTAGAATTACGTTCATCAAGTCAAACGTACTATCTTTCTTAAGATATTCGCAACGACAAAACTGTAACCCTATAAATAAGGTTGTACATCCCCCTAAAAGGAAACACCCTATTAGTATTTTCCAATTTAACAGCTCCATATTATTACGATTCTTTTGTTTCTGATATTATATCCCAAAACCGATTGAAAAACGCCGTCAGTTTTTCGATTACCGTTTCGCGTTTTTTCGTCCGTTCGCCGGTGGGCGTGAAACGGGAAACGGGCGGCAGGATCTTGGTTATCGCCGTCCCCGTCGTTTGTACGGATCCGTCGCGGAATGCGTTGTCCATGAATTTGTAAGCTTCATCGCGATTCAGATTCTCGTCGGCGATGATCCGCTCCAACTCTGCGCGACGTTGCTCCTCGACATAGGCGAGCCAGTCTTCATCCACATTGGATTCGGGTGTCAGCGATTCGATGAACCGTTCAATCAACTCCTTTTTGTTGCGCAAATCGACGCTCGAATCGATCGCCCTGCGGATCGACACGACGATCTCCTTGTCCTGTAAATGTTCTTCGTGGTATTTGCGAATCAATGAAAGGATATGGTCGATATTGACTTCCACCTGCTTGATCAGTTCCATCTCGAAGACGACATCTTCGTTGATGTGTTCCGCCTCGTGTTTCTGCGACCGGAACTCGTTGTAGAGGTCGATATATGCACTGTGGTAATCCTGCACATCGCGTTCGGTGAGAATTTCCCGCCCGGCGAAAGCGTCGAATGTCGAAAGAATATTCCGCAATTTCAGAATCGCACCGTAAAGGCGGATAAAATTCTTTTTATTCTGTTCGCCAATGATCTGCTCGCCGACGGGATATTTCGTCTGCAGCTCGTCGACCAAATCCGCATAGCCGCGAATCTCCTTGTCGTTCTGTGTATAACCGTTATAATATTCGTCGAACGTTTTGAGCAGCACGATGCCCGCAGCCTCTTTGTCTCCGAACAAGGCGATACTTTCGTTCGTCGCGGTTTCGAAGTTGCGGAAACATACGATGTTGCCGAACGTCTTGATCGAATTCAGTATGCGGTTCGTGCGCGAATAGGCTTGCAACAGACCGTGCATCCGCAGATTCTTGTCTACCCACAACGTGTTGAGTGTGGTGGCATCGAATCCGGTCAGGAACATATTGACGACGATCAGCAAATCCAGTTCCCGATTCTTCATACGAAGCGACACGTCTTTGTAATAGTTCTGGAACTTGTCGCTCGACGTATCGTAGGCAGTCGAAAACATCGCATTGTAATCTCCGATGGCGGATTCTAAAAAATCGCGTGAACTTTGGTCCAATCCGCTCGTATCTTCGGGATTCTCGTCCACGATGAAATCGTCCGCATCTTCGTTTACGCCGAAACTGTAAATGGTCGCCACTTTCAACCGTTGCGCACTCGGCAATTCCGCCATCTGCCGCTTGAACTCGGCGTAATACATCTTTGCCGTTTCGATGGAGGAGACGGTGAAAATCGAGTTGAAGCCCGTAAACCGCAACCGTTGCTTCATCTCCTCGACCCCCTTGCGGCGTCCCGCCGATGCTACCTCGCCGATATTGGTTACAGCACTGAATTCATACGATTTAGAGGTGCGTTTCGTCTTTTGGTTGAAATGCCGGAGAATGTAAGCGACGATATTGGCGATGCGCCGTTTATCTGCCAGTGCCTCCTCGCGGGCAATGTCCCACACCATCGAGTTTTCGATCTCCTCTTTCTCCTTGATCGTGCGGATGTACTCGATACGGAACGGCAGCACATTCTTGTCGTTTATGGCATCGACAATCGTATAGGTATGCAGCTGTTCACCGAATGCCTGTGCCGTTGTCTGCAAATCGGGCTTGCCGCCGCTTACGGCGTTTTTGGCGAAAATCGGCGTGCCGGTGAATCCGAAAAGGAAATACCGCTTGAATTTTCGGGTGATCGCCGTGTGCATATCGCCGAACTGCGAGCGGTGGCACTCGTCGAAGATGATGACGATTTTTTGCTGGAACACGGGATGTTCGGCATGGCGTCCGATGAAGACCGAGAGTTTCTGAATGGTCGTAATGATGATTTTCGCCGTCGGATCCTCCAACTGCCTTTTCAGAATAGCAGTGCTCGTATTGCTATTGGCTGCTCCCCGCTCGAACTTGTCGTATTCGCGCATGGTCTGGTAGTCGAGGTCCTTGCGGTCGACCACAAACAGCACTTTGTCTATGTAGGGCAGTTTGCTTGCCAACTGCGCCGTCTTGAACGAGGTCAAAGTTTTGCCGCTGCCCGTCGTATGCCAGATATATCCGCCGCCCTCGACCGAGCCATACAACTTGTAATTGTTGGCAATGTTTATCTTGCTCAATATGCGTTCCGTCGCCACGACCTGATAGGGGCGCATGACGAGCAGCAACCGGTCGGACGTAAATACGCAATAGCGGGTCAGCAGGTTGAGCAGCGTATGTTTGGCGAAAAAGGTGCGCCCGAAGCCCATCAAATCGGTAATCGGCTTGTTGTTGGCATCGGCCCACCACGAGGTAAATTCGAAACTGTTGCTCGTCTGCCTGCTCTTGGACTTGCTGCCGCTCGCGGCCTCCTTGATATGGCTTCGGCGCGTGGTGTTGCTGTAATATTTGGTGTAAGTTCCGTTCGATATGACGAACAACTGCACGTATTCGAACAATCCGCTGCCGGCCCAGAAACTTTCCCGCTGGTAGCGGTCTATTTGATTGAAAGCCTCCTTGATATCGACACCGCGACGCTTCAACTCGATATGCACTAACGGCAGACCGTTCACCAATACGGTAACATCGTAGCGATTGGGACGCGCGCCGTCGTCGACCGCGTATTGGTTGATGACTTGCAGCAAATTGTTGTGGATATTGACCTTGTCGAGCAGATAGATATTTTTTGTTGTGCCGTCATCGCGCGTCAGCAACTGTACATGGTCTTCCTGAATGATAACGGTTTTTTCGACGATTCCGCTGTTCTTGTTGGCGATACAGCCCATAAAGAAGCGCGCCCACTCCGTATCGGAAAAAGCAAAGCCATTCAGTTTCTCCAACTGACGGCGCAGATTGGCAACCAATTCCGTTTCCGTATGAATCGGCAGATAGTCGTATGCCTGCTCTTTCAGCAGAGCGATAAATGCCCGTTCGAGTTCGGCCTCCGACTGGTATTCTTTTTCGGTGCGGTATTCGGTTCGATAATCGCTTACGACCGTGCTTTCGGGATTCTCTGCTATGAGGTTGTATTTATACGACATATCGGTCTCTTTTTGAATAGGGTAGTCTATGCAGGATTGCGGTTATGGCTTGGAATGCTGGTGGCACTCTATTCTCTCCCGCAGATCGACGAGGGTTTCGCCTTTGTAGCTGAACCACAAGGTGCCTTGTACAGGGTGATCGAACTGTTTTAGCTTACGGGCCAGCGCAGAAAGGGAGGTCGTTTCTCCGTTGTATTCGATATGACGATCGTCGACGACTTTGACTTTTATGGTCGGATCTTCGACGAACGAGAGTTCGCTGCCGAACGGAATGTTGCAGACGCTGAATCGGAACGGACCACGCTTTGCCGTTTCCCGAACCTCCTGGGCAATCTGTTCGTCCAAAATTTCGTGTCCCTCGGGAGTGAGACGTTGTAGTCGGTCGAGCGTTCCGCTGATTTTGGCAATCGACTCCAAAAGGCCATAGGCATCCTCTACCGACATCGCATAAAACTCTTTTACTCGTTCCCTGCCGTCGAAATTTTCAATGGTCCGCAGGTCGGGATTGAGCTTGTCGATGAGTTTGTGCAGTTCTTTGTCGGTCAGTTCACTGTTTACATGATATACGGCATAGACTCGGAAAGCGAAAGGTATCGTTTCGCTTCTGTTGAGTTGTTTCAGCCGTTTCTCGATATTATGCGCGTAACCGATCTTGACATAATCCGGGAACGACGGATTGGTCAGAATGTAAATCACGCCTTTTGTTTTTTCGCTGTGCATGCTGTTGCTTTTGTAAAGGTTAATAGTTTGTCTCTGTAATACTCGTATTGCTGTCGTCGGGCGGCAATCTCGGCAGGCAGCCCCTCCGATATATCGTTTACAAGTTTCTCGAACTTATCCAGTATGGCGACGATGCGCTGCTGTTCGGCTATCGGCGGAATAGGTATCTCTATGGCCGCCATTTGATTGCTCATTAATTTAGGATTTCCCATTCCAATATAAACATACTTTTTTGCTTCAAGACCAAGCCAATAATATAGAAATCTTATGATTATTGCACTTGATTGTATCTCTATCAAACCACATACATTAGTTATACTAAATTTTCCTTTACGATAGAAAATAGTTCCTGCATATGCGCCGTCTGTTGTCCATGTAAGATATTCTCCATCATATTCATATGTTGATATTCTTCCGAACTCTCCATTGTTGGTAGTTTGGGAAGAATATACAGGGAAATCGCCCTCATTATCACGCAGATATTCTTTTGAAAAAACTCTTCCCCTTGACAATTTACAAATCTCCGTAAGTTTTACCCATTTTACACCTTCAGAATACCCCCCCCCAGAACTCACTGAAATTCAGTATTTTATCGCGATAATATTCATATTGTTTCCGCCGCACTTCCAACTCGGCTTCCAACTCGGCTTCCAACTCGG
>NZ_CANQYJ010000072.1 GCF_947628055.1 uncultured Rikenella sp. | reverse complement strand
CCCGAACTCCAACGCCCCCGGCAGCTCCGGAGCCGCGCTCCAACGCTTGATGCAATCCGTACTCGCCAACAAATCGACGTACTCCTCCCGGTTCGGCGGATAGATATGATCCGGATGCTGCGCCCCTTTCATCACCGGATTGAGATAGTTCCCCTCCAAGTGCAATCCCATGATGCACGCCCCATCGACAGCTCCGTCCGGTTCGGCCATCACCTGCTCGCACGTCCGGATCGCCCGCCGGAAAACCGCCACCGCATCGGCTGCGATCGTAGGGAACAGCGCCGTCGTCCCGTGCAGCGCATGGGCCCGCGCAATCGCCCGAAAAGCCTCCGGCGTCGCCTCCGAAAAGTCGTGCCCCACCGCCCCGTGGACGTGCATGTCGATACACCCCGGCGCCACATAGCATCCCCCCGCATCCCATACGCACGCCTCCTCTTGCGACACCTCGGAAGCCGTCGGCAGTTCGACATTCCGCTCCGTCACCTCAACGATCTTCCCCTCCGGCGAAACGATAATCTGCCCGTTTCGCAAAATTCCCTCCGGCGTGATAATCCGTCCGTTTATGATTTTTAACCATCCGTTCCGCATGCTCGTATTTTCGATATTGAACGATTTATCTTCATTTAGAGATTTGCGCGAAGACCCCTTCCTGACAAGCTCCGACACACTTTCCGCACCCGATGCAATCCGCCGCCCGCCGGAAAATCACATGTTTATGCCACAAAAACCGCACCCGTCCGATCACCCGTTCCGGGCAAGCCTCGACACACTTCCAACACGCCACACACCGGCGTGGATTCAAAGCGACGATAAACGCCGTCCGTTTCCTGTTCATATTCTGTATCCCCTTAAAAATTCTTCGACCTCCATCGCCCGTTTCCCCGCCACCTGCAACCGGTCGACATAAAGCCATCCGTCCGCGCACGCCACCCGCAGCCACCGCCGTCCGTCCGTCTCGAAACCGGCCCCCATTGCCTGCGTTCGTTGATCCGAGGTAAACGGCTCAATATGCGCCGCCAGAATCTTCGCCGTCGTCCAAGGCGCCGCCGAGCCGCCGTTGCCCGGAAAATCGCACCACGCCCCCGGATACGGGCTCAGCCCCCGCACCTTGTTATACAACTCTCGGACAGGGTAGTCCCCCCACGTTTTATCCCCAGCGACCAACCGGCCATCCTCCTTGAAAATCTTCGGCGCCGGTCTCAGCATCCCCTCGTCTCCGGAAGGCTGGGCTAACGATTTCACCGTCCCCGCCGCCAATCCCTCGACCGTCTCCACCACCAATCCCGCCCCCAGCATCATCAATCCGTCGTGCACCGTCCCCGCCGTATCCGTGTCGGAAATGGGCAATTCCCGCTGCATCAGAATCTCCCCCGCATCGATCTCCCGGTTCAGCAGAAAGGTCGTCACCCCCGTCCGCCGTTCTCCGTTGATCACCGCCCAGTTGATCGGCGCCGCCCCGCGGTACTGCGGCAGCAGCGAAGCATGCAGGTTGAACGTCCCGTATTCAGGCATCCCCCATATGATTTCCGGCAGCATCCGGAACGCCACTACGATCGCCAGATCCGCATATAACGCCTCGAACGAAGCGACGAACTCCGGATCCTTGAGCTTCACCGGCTGCAACAGCGGCACCCCCGGCAGAGCCACCGACGCATATCGTTTGACCGCCGATTCCTGCACCCGAAGCCCCCTCCCGGCCGGTTTGTCCGGCACGGTCACGACCCCCACCACATTATATCCCCCCTCGACCAAACGCCGCAAAGGCTCCACCGCAAAGTCCGGCGTCCCCATGTAGACGATTCTCAACTGTTTGGCATCCATCCGAAACAACGTTTTATGATCGGTTACTTATTTCCCGAAAACAATCCGAGCGTATGCCCCATCTCCCGCTCCTTCGTCTCTAAATAATGAGCATTGTACTTGTTCGGCGCGATCACGATCGGCACGTTCTCCACAATCCGCAGCCCATACCCCTCCAATCCCGCCCGTTTCTGCGGATTGTTGGTCATCAGCCGGATGTTCCGCACCCCCAGATCATGCAAGATACTGGCTCCCACCCCATAGTCCCGTTCGTCCGCCTTGAACCCTAACTTCAGATTGGCCTGCACCGTGTCCAGCCCGTTATCCTGCAAGGCGTAGGCTTTGATTTTGTTGAACAGCCCGATCCCGCGCCCCTCCTGGCTCAGGTAGACGATCACCCCCTTGCCCGCCTGCTCGACCATCTCCATGGCCTTGTGGAGCTGCGCCCCGCAGTCGCACCGGCACGACCCCAGAATATCCCCCGTCGCGCACGACGAGTGCATTCGCACCAGAATCGGCTCCTCGTCCCCCCATTCGCCCTTGATGAGCGCCATGTGTTCCAACCCGTTGCTCTTCTGCCGATAGACCACGATGTCGAAGTTCCCCCACTGTGTCGGCAAA
This sequence comes from uncultured Rikenella sp., assembly GCF_947628055.1. GTDB lineage: Bacteria > Bacteroidota > Bacteroidia > Bacteroidales > Rikenellaceae > Rikenella. Next base: position 10,532 of record NZ_CANQYJ010000072.1, on the reverse strand, counting down.
GTCGCCCGCGCTCCCCGTTCGATGATCGAATCCTCTTTCAACCGGTAAGCGATCAGGTCGGCGATCGAAATGATTTTCAGGTTGTATTCATCGGCAAATGCCAAGAGTTCCGGCATCCGGGCCATCGTTCCGTCCTCGTTCATGATCTCCATCAAGGCCCCCGCCGGATACAAGCCCGCCAGCCGGGCCATATCCACCGTCGCTTCGGTATGCCCCGCCCGCCGCAGCACGCCTCTGTCCTGCGCATAGAGCGGATTGATATGCCCCGGCCGTCCGAAAGTGGCCGGCGTGGAAGCTGGATCGGCCAACGCCCGGATCGTCGCCGCCCGATCCGCAGCCGAGACCCCCGTCGTACACCCTTCGAGCTTGTCGATCGTCACGGTGAACGGTGTCCCCAGCACCGATGTGTTGTCCGACACCTGATGCGGCAAATCCAACTCCCGGCACCGCGACAGCGTAATCGGCGCACAAAGCACGCCCCGCGCATGTTTGAGCATGAAATTGACCTTTTCCGGCGTAATCCATTCCGCCGCAATGATCAGATCGCCTTCGTTTTCCCGATCCTCGTCGTCCACCACGATGACGAATTCGCCCCGGCGAAAATCTTCGATCGCCTCCTCTATGGTATTCAGTCTGCGTTCCATATTTTCTTTCGATGTATGTAGCTAATTGTGTATCTGTTTGTTAATGCCGATTTTTCAACAAGCGTTCCCGCACGCGCCGATAAAGCGCCACGACCGGCTCCAACCGCTTTTTATAGGAATCCGGATTGAACAGCGCCGAGTCGTTCGTCGACTTATAGGTCAGGAAAATAGCGATAGGGAAGAGGATGAAACTGGATATCCATATTCCCCAGAACGGCGACCATTGGCCGTCTTTCACGAATTTTTCGCCCGTGATCGTGATGATGTAGTAAACCACGAAGAAAAGCACCGACACGACGATCGGCATCCCCAGCCCTCCCTTTCGGATAATGGCCCCGAGCGGCGCTCCGATCAGGAAGAAGATCATGATGGAGAAGGGTAGGGCGATCTTCCGCTGAAAATCGGCCTGGGCACGATAGAGCAGTTGCGAGGTGTAACTCATATACTCGGACTCGTAATCCGCATAGCTGCGCGCTTCCTCGGCCCAATTGGAAGCCTGTCCGAAAACGGCGTTGCGGCTCTCGACACTCATCGTATCCAGCTTCTCCATCACCGACACCGACTGCAGCCGGGGAAGCGTGTCCAGATTCGCAGAGGCCAGATTCCGGAACAGGTGCGATTGGACTAACCGGTGTTCAAAATTAGTCACCATGGAATCCTGGGTATGTTTCAGGGAGTCGATGCTATGCGACAATTCGCTCATATTCTTCGTTTCGCTGCGCGAGGCGAACTCTTCCTGATCCGACCGCTCGAACGCAAAGCCCGACAACGGAATAATCAATGTCTGTTCGTCGAACAGGTGATGGCTCAGTTCATTTTTACTGAACCACTGGTAGTCCCGGTTTTCTTCGTATATCTGGCCGTTATACAGGTCGACGATCAGGTACTTGCGGTCGTCCGAAATGCGGATGTATCCCGAATCGGCCACCGTCGTCTGCATCTTGCTGTAGGTCTTGTTGTTGTAAATCAGAATATCGTTCAGTTTGTTGGTCTCCGGATCCTGATGCCCGATGCGGATGCTCATGTCCGGAATCCCGTTGAAGAATATGCCGTCCTGAAACTTCATCTCCTGTTTCTGTTTGGAAATGTCGCTCAGCAGCGAAAACATCTTCCGGTAAGAATAAGGGGTGAAATTATTGATTACGAAAAAACTCCCGATACAGACCACGGTCATCAAAATGATGAGCGGCTTCATGATCCGGGGCAATGAAATACCGGCTGCTTTCAGCGCGAGCAGTTCATTGTTTTCGCCTAAGTTTCCCATCGTCATGATGGATGCCAGCAGCGTGGCCAGCGGGAGCCCCATCGGCACCAGCGTGGCGCTGGCGTAGACTACCAACTCGATGATGACGCCCGGCCCCAGTCCTTTGCCTACCAGCTCGTCGATGTGCATCCAGAGATAGTGCATCAGCAGGATGAACATCACGATAAAGAACGTGAGAACCATAGGCCCCACGTAGGCTTTCAGTACGAATCGGTAAACTGTCTTCATTCGGCGTCCGTGTCCTTCGTCGTCCGGGAGGTAAAACGGCCCGGCGAGTGCGAATATTTCCCGTTCCTGTTTTTTACAGGGAAATAAAGAAAGTACAAATTTATCATTTTTTCGGACAACCGATAGTCCTCTTGAGTTTATCCGCCTGCGCATCCCACAACGAACGGCAATCGTCCGGCCCGCCTTCTTCGGCAAAGCGGTGGCCGTCAGGAAAATATGATAAGCGGGATACGATCTATACGGCAGGGAGCGGGGTAGTGGCTGCGATCGGAGTCGATGACAAGTTGGGCGGGTTTATCCGGATCAAACATGAATAAGAATGGAGGGGGAAAGTTTGAACCGAAGCCCGTTGCGGAACATAATGGTTGGATTTATCTTGAAAGATGACTATCTTTGCAAGAGTATCCATGAGTTACAGCCTCTTGTGAAAGTTTTATTGCAGCTAATAGCTTTTATTATACTGCTCGGTACGGGATGCGTGAAACTAAATGCCCAGTCTGCCGGGGTCACGGTTGTCCGCCTCAGCCTGCCGGAGGCCATTATGCGCGCCCAAGGTTATTCCATCGATGCGATGATGGCCAAGCATACGTACCTGAGCCAATACTGGCAGTATCGCTCCTACCGGGCGCAGATGTTACCCTCGCTCTCCTTGAGCGGGAACATTCCGAATTTCGACAAATCCTACACTTCGCTCCAGAATGCGGTGACGGGGGGATATAATTATGTGGATAATTATGCCATGCGTAACTCGGTGGGCCTCTACCTGCAGCAGAATATTGCGGCCACGGGCGGAAACGTGCAGCTGTTTACGGGATTGGAGCGGCTCGACCAGTTTTCGCCTGCCCGGGAGGTGATCTGGAATTCGTCGCCGGTGAGTATCATATTCAACCAGCCCATCGGAGGATTCAACCAGCTCAAGTGGGACAAACGCATCGAACCCGTTCGGTATGAGATGGCCAAGTATGAGTACCTCGAATCGATGGAAACCATCACGACGACCGTTGTGGGATACTTTTTCGACCAGCTTGTCGCGCAGCAGAATCTGGCTATCGCCCGGCAGAACTATGCCAATACCGATACCCTTTATAAGATTTCACAGGAGCGGTTCAAGATAGGAGCTATCTCCAAGAACGATTTGATGCAGCTTGAGCTGCGGCTTCTGAACGAGGGGATGTCGATCAACACCAACAAGTTGCAGTTTGATTTGGCAGCGGCCCGGTTCAAGTCATACCTCATGTATGACGAGCGGGACTCCGTGATGCTCAAGATACCGGAGAACATGGTCGATATCGAGATTCCCATCGAGGAGGCTTATCGGCTGGCCTTCAGCAACACCTCTTTTGAATACCGGCATCGAGTCAAAAAGCTCGAAGCCGAGATGAGTGTAGCGCAGGCTAAGGCTAACCGCAGGCCGCAGGTCAATGTATATGCAAGACTGGGGTTGAATCAAGTATCGGAGACTATCGGGGGGGCTTATCACAATCCGCTGGATCAGGAGACGGTTCGAATGGGGATTAGCGTGCCAATTTTCGACGGCGGGGTGGCCAAAGGGCGGGTGCGGATGGCACTCTCGCAGCAGGAAGTGACCGAAGCGGAGCTGGACAAAGACCGAATCGACATGAAACAGAATATCTACCTGAAGGTGATGCAGTTCAACAATCAGAACAAGCAGTGCACCGTGGCAGCCCAGGCGGATTCGGTGGCGGCAGAACGCTACGCCTTGTCCATGAGGCAGTTTGCGGCCGGGAAAATTAGCGTGCTGGATTTCAACACGGCGCAAAGCGAACGCAACTCGGCACATGCTGACTATCTGACCGAATTGCAGAACTACTGGAACTACTACTACACCATACAGCGGTACACCCTGTTCGATTTTCTGCATATGCGGAATATCGCCCACGGTTTCGACCCGGTTTCACTCGAAAAATAAACTATCCTTATGGCAACCCTATTTTTACGTTGTTGCAGCGTAGTATTGAGCGGGCTGTTGTTATCCTCCTGCGGCGGCACGAGGGACGGCCAGGAAAGTGGGGAGATCCTTGCTAACAAAAAGGCACAGGTACAGAATATCAATCTGGTGGATACCATCACGTTGCGGCGGGGTGTTTTCCGCTCTCAGCTCATCAGCAACGGCAAACTTCGGGCCCAGCAGAAAAGCGATCTGCAATTTTCAGCTGCGGGGCCGGTGGTATGGCTGGCGGGCGGGAACGGGACCGAGGTTTCTGCAGGAGCGGTTATTGCACGAGTAGACGAACGGGAGGCCAAAATCAGGCTGGAACAGGCACGCCAGACGATGCGTAAGGCGGACATCGACTTGCAGGACGCATTGCTGGGGTTCGGCTATGATGCAGCGGACTCGGCACAGGTGCCGAGCCAGACCATGCAGATTGCCAAACTGCGGTCGGGCTACGACGAAGCGAAAACAGGACTCGAAAGTGCCCGTTTGGCGGCAGAGAACTGCGTGCTGACAGCACCTTTCGGGGGGCGGATCGCGAATCTCAAAACCAAACTGCACGAGAACCCGAAAGGGGATTTTTTCTGTTCGGTGATCAACGACCGCTCCTTTGATGTAGAATTCAATGTACTGGAGAGCGAGCTGGCCAATATGCGGGTGGGGCAACAGGTGAGCGTGTCGACCTTCGTCGAACCGTCGAAACGCTATGCCGGACGGATAACGAGTATCAATCCGACGGTGGACGACCAGGGGCAGATTATGGTGACGGCATATGTTCCGAATCCGGGAGGGCTGATTGACGGGATGAATGTGAAGGTTTACGTCGAGAGTCGGGTGGAGGGGCAGTTGGTGGTGCCGAAAAGTGCGGTATTGGTTCGGGACGGCCACTCGGTGTTGTTCCGGTATGATTCGCAGACGGGGAAAGCGATGTGGACCTATGTACGGATCGAGATGTCCAACAGCGACTCACACGCGGTTGAAGCCAATAAGGACAGGGGGGCTGAACTGAATGTGGGCGATGCGGTGATTGTGTCGGGCAACCTCAATCTGGCGGACGGGTCGGATGTCGAAATCAGACCTGCTGAATAACTCCCGATTGCCATACGGAGCCCCCGTTCTTTGCTTTCAAGAAAAGAACTTTCCAGCGGCTGCTTTAGGATGCGCAAACATCCTCTAAAGTTTTTCGCGGAGTTTTCGTTCACAAAAGCGACAGTTCAGTGCGGGCAGAGACAAATAATCGGACGATTATCGAAAATCATATATGATTCGAAAGCTGATAGAACGCCCCATCGCCGTTACGATGTGTGCCATCGCCGTGATTGTGCTGGGATTCGTGGCGAGCGGCATGCTGCCCGTCTCGTTGATGCCCGAAGTCGACATCCCGCAGATTACCGTGCGAATCAACGCTCCGAACACACCGGCGCGCGAGTTACAGGCCTCGGTCATCAATCCGCTGCGGTCACAACTCATGCAGACCGGCCATCTGCGCGAAATCACCGCCGAAGCAAAAGACGGCAAAGGACTGATTTTCCTGCAATTCGACTATGGCACCGATATAGACTACCTCTTCATCGAGGTCAACGAGCGCATCGACCGCGCCATGGGTTCGCTGCCCAAAGAGATCGAACGGCCCACTGTCGTTAAGGCTAGTGCAACGGATATTCCCGCCTTCTACCTCAATCTCACGCTGGCCGATACCCCCGCCCATCAGGCGATGAACGCGCGCGCCCGCGAAAACCGGCTCATTGAAATGAGCAATTTTGCGGCAACGGTCATCGCCAAACGACTCGAACAGCTGCCGCAGGTGGCTTTCGTGGATATAAGCGGACGGCTCTACCCGGAGTTGGTGGTGACCCCCGACCCAATCAAACTCGAAGCGATGGGAGTGGAACCCTCGCAAATCGAGCAGGCCATTCAAGCCAGCGATGTCCGCATGGGCAACCTGACCGTGCGTGACGGACAATATCAATACAACATACGCTTCAGCTCCACCATCGGCGGACGGCAGGACATCGAGCGGATTCCGATAAATATCGCCGGGCGAATTTACCGGCTCAGCGAATTGGCAACCGTCGTCGAACGGCCCCAGCAGAGGCAGGGAATCGTGCTCTCCAACGGAAAAGAGGCCGTGACCATGGCAGTCATTAAGCAGTCAGATGCCCGAATGGGCGAGCTCAAGGCCGAAGTCGCACGCCTGGTGGACTATTTCGAGCGGGACTATCCCGACATCGACTTTACCGTTACCCGGGACCAGACCCAACTGTTGGACTACTCGATTGGGAACCTCGAAAGCAATCTGATTGTCGGTGCCGTACTGGCCTGTCTGGTCATCTTCTTCTTCATGCAGGACTTCCGCGCGCCGATGCTCATCACGCTGACCATTCCGCTGTCGCTGCTCGTCTCGCTGCTCTTTTTCTTCCTGCTCGGCATCTCGATCAACATCATTTCACTCTCGGGACTGATGTTGGGGCTGGGGATGATGGTCGACAACTCCATTATCGTAATCGACAACATCTCGCAGCGATGGGACCGGGGGCAGAAGCTCAAAGAGGCGATTGTCACGGGAACCGGAGAGGTCTTTTCGGCCCTGTTGAGTTCCGTGCTGACCACCTGTTCCATCTTCGTGCCGCTGATTTTCCTGAGCGGGATTGCCGGAGCGATGTTCTACGATCAGGCGATGGCCGTGACCATTGGACTGGTCTCCTCGTTGATCGTGGCGATGACGATTATACCGGTCTACTACCTGTTGCTGTACCGCGGGTGGACGCATCGGGCACAGAACCGGATTTTGCAGAAAATCGGCGTGCGCGACATGGCAGGGGCATACGAACGGAGTCTGTTGTGGGTCTTTCGGCATCAATGGCTTGTATGGCTGCTTGTATTCGGATTCACGGCATCCGGCATACTGTTTTACTTCGAACTCGACAAGACCGCTTTGCCGGCCATCGAGAAAGAAGATGTCATGCTGCATGTGGACTGGAATCAGCCCATCACCCCGACCGAGAATCGGGAACGGACACAAAGCCTTGTCCATGCTTTGGGCGGGGCGGTCAGTCATGCTACCCTTATGGCCGGACAGCAACAGTTCGTGCTTCAGCACACCACAGAAACCGCAGGGAATGAGGCCCTGGCCTATATCCAGGTGGTCGATCCGGACTCCTTGTCCCCGGTTGTCGCACGCGCCGCAGCCTACGTGCAGGCGAACTATCCGGAAGCCGTTTTCCGGACTGCGGAAGCGGGGAATATATTCGAGATGATATTTGCCGACAACACCGCGATGCTCACGGCGCGGCTGCGGCCCCGGAGCGGGAGCGCCGAACCCGATAAACTCAACCCGCTGCTGACCGCCATTGCAGACAGTCTGCCGGGTATTGCCGTCGAGCCGGTGGTGTGGCAGGAACACATGACCCTCTACGCCGACCGCAACCTGATGTCGCTCTACAAGGTGGACTATCAGACGCTCTATTACGCGCTAAAAAGCGCCTTTCACGAGAACCGCATACTGGAAATCAAACAGGGGCAATACTCGCTGCCGGTATCGCTGGGGGGCGAGGAACAAACGGTGCGGGATGTGCTGGCGACCCATACGGTTCTGTCGACCGACAAGATCGAAATTCCGGTCAATCTGTTGGTGACCGAGAGTCCGGATCGCGACCTGCGGAGTATCGTCTCGGGAACCGAAGGAGAATACTACCCCCTGAACCTCGATATTCCGGATCGGGACGTGCCCCGGACGATGGTCGCCATACGCCAGGCGGTCGAACGGGATGCGAATTTCGAGGTAGGTTTCTCAGGCCGCTGGTTCGACAACCGAGACACCCTGCAACAACTGATTATGGTGCTTGCCGTATCGTTGCTGCTGCTCTACTTCATCCTGGCTTCGCAGTTCGAATCACTCGTGCAGCCGTTCATCATTATGTCCGAAATCGTGGTCGATATATCGGGGGCATTGCTTATTTTATGGCTCTGCGGTGCGACGATTAACCTCATGTCGCTCATCGGACTGGTGGTGATGAGCGGCATCGTCATCAACGACTCCATCCTCAAGGTGGACACCTTCAATCGGCTGCGGAAAGAAGGATACGGAGTGCTGCGTGCCGTGCTGACCGGTGGAGACCGGCGGCTGAAACCGATCGTGATGACCTCGCTGACCACGATATTGGCCATTGTGCCGTTCCTCTTTTCAGGAGGGATGGGAAACGATTTGCAACGGCCTTTGTCGCTGGCCATCATCGGCGGGATGGTCTTCGGGACTATTGTCAGCATCTACCTGATTCCTATTTTCTACTACCACATTTACCGGCGCTGCGACAGCAAACAACGCAAGCCATGAGTATGTCCGGCAAACATATATCTCCTTTCCAAGTGATTCTGGTGATGGCGGCCCTGATGATCATCGGCGTCACCATGATTCCGCTGCTCAACGTCCAGTACTCGCCGGGAGTGCGGCAAAAGGGCATCAGCGTACAGTACAGCTGGCCGGGAGCCTCGGCACGGATAGTCGAGCAGGAGGTGACCTCGAAAGTCGAGGGGGCACTGGCCCCGATTTCGGGGATTCAGGAGATGTACTCCGCCTCGTACAAAGATGGCGGTTCGGTGTCGCTCTCGTTCAAGAAAGAGGCCAATATGGATGCCCTGCGATTCGACATCTCGTCGCGGATTCGGCAACTCTACGCCTCGCTGCCCGAGGGAGTCTCCTACCCGCAACTCTCCACAGGAATGGACGGCCAGAGCGCATCGCCCGTACTGACCTACACCATCCATGCCGACCTGCCGACCTGGCAAATCGCGCAATACACCGAGCAGAATATAGCGGGGCCGTTGTCCCGGATAGAGGGGGTGAGTCGAGTTTCGGTGACCGGAGCGACGCCCTTCGAGTGGGTCGTTACCTTCGACCCGAATCGTTGCGCCATCCTCGGCATCACGGGCGGTGATATACGCACCGCTTTCAGTACCCTGAACCGAAACGACCCGGTGGGGCTGGGGCTGATGGCAGCCCCCGGAACGGACGACCTGCGACAGATACGCATCGGGCTGAAACAGGCCCCCCTGCCGCCGGAACAATGGAGCGAAGTGGTGGTCAAACAGACCGGCGGACGTATCGTCCGGCTCGGGGATATCGCCACGGTCGAACACCGCCAAAAACTACCCGAAACCTATTACCGCCTCAACGGGCTGAACAACATCAACCTTACGATTTATGCCGAGAAGCATGTGAACACCCTGGTCGTGACCGACGCCCTCAAAGCGCAAATCGCCGCTATCGAGGCAGAACTGCCGGCAGAGTACTCGATGACCTTAGCCGACGATACGTCAGTGTATATTCGCGGGGAGTTGCGTAAAATCTATTGGCGGACGGGGTTGTCAGTGCTGATTTTGCTGGGGTTTGTCTTCCTCACCAGCCGGAGCCTCAGGTACCTGTGGATGATTGTCCTGACGGTGGTTTGTAACGTGCTGGTGGCCTTTATTTTCTACAATATCTTCGGTCTGGAGATACACCTCTACTCGCTGGCCGGGATTACGGTGTCGCTCGGGATGATTATCGACACCTCGATTATCATGATAGACCACTATGACCGCTTTGGCAACCGACGGGTATTTCTGGCCATTATGGGGGCGTTGCTGACGACTATCGGGGCGCTCAGTATCGTATTGTTCCTGCCGGAGAACCAGCGGGATAACCTGGTGGACTTCTGCGCCGTCATCGTTATTAATTTAGTGGTGTCGATGGCCATCTCGATACTCTTCATTCCGGCCCTGTTAGATAGATTCCCCATCCATCACAACCGTTCGCGCCGCCTGTCCCGGGGGTATCGTACTCGGGGGAAACGACGGGTGGCACGCGTTACGGCTGCCTATGGCCGTTTTCTGGAGCGCAGCAGGCGCCTCCGGTGGGTGTATATCGTCGTGGCCCTCTTGGGATTTGGCATCCCGGTGCAGATGCTGCCCCCCAAGATTGAACACAAGGAGGAGCCGAAACGCGATTCCACCCTCTGGGTCAGGGCATACAATGCGACCATTGGCAGCAACTGGTACCAGCAGAAAGCGAAAACCTACGTGGAGATGCTCCTTGGGGGCTCTATGCGCCTGTTTGCGAAGGATGTGTACAACTCCGACTTCTACAGCGATCCTGAGCGTACGCGGCTGATTATCAACGCATCGCAACCTGAAGGGTGCACCGTGCATCAGCTTAACGAGACGATGCGCGTTATGGAAAACTTCCTAAGCGGATTCGACGAGATAGAGATGTTCCGCACCTCCATTACCAGCTACGATAACGGGCAAATCTCGGTGACGTTCAAACCGGAGGCGGATAAGGCAGGATTCGCTTATCGGCTCAAGGAGCTGGCCACGACCCAGGCCTTAGAGCTCGGGGGGGCCGACTGGAGTATCTACGGGGTGGGACAAGGGTTCAGCAACAGCCTCAGCTCGGGCTGGAAGT
>NZ_CANQYJ010000071.1 GCF_947628055.1 uncultured Rikenella sp. | reverse complement strand
GGCTCAAGAGATGCGTTAGCATCTCAAAAAGTTTTTCTGGTTCTCTTTGTTCACAAAGAGAACAGTTCCCTCAAACCAGGTGTACAATAAAACCTACGATTTAAAGATGAAATACAAATCAACGATACATAACATGAAACGAGTTTTAGGAACGCTCGCCCTGCTGCTAATGCTCACCGCCGCCGCACAGGCGGCCCCCGTCACCCTGAAAGGGAAAGTCGTCGGCGCAGACGACAGCCAGCCCATCGCCGGCGCCTACGTCATCATCAACGCTTCTGAGCCCGACGCCGCCAAACGCACTAACCTCACCGATGCCGACGGCGCCTTTTCGGTTGTCAGCCGCGAAAAAAACATCAATGTAACCGTTTCATTCATAGGATATAAGAACTATTACAAAGCAATCGAGCCCTCGTCGGCCGGCACCGTCGATCTGGGCACCATCCGGCTGTCGCCGGAGGCACAGGTGACCCAGGAAGTCCAAGTGACCGCCAAAGCCCCTATGGCCACTATGAAAGGCGATACGCTGCAATACAATGCCGCCGCCTTCAAAACCAATCCCGACGCCTCCAGCGAAGACCTGCTCAAGAAAATGCCCGGCGTCACCACCGACGATAACGGAGCCGTCGAAGTGCATGGGCAGACCGTCGGCAAAGTCTACGTGGACGGCAAGGAATACTTCGCCGACGACCCTGCCGTGGCGCTCAAGACACTGCCCGCCGACGTGGTCGAAAGCATGCAGATCTTCGACGACAAGAGCGACGAATCGAAATTCTCCGGCTTCGACGACGGCGACCGCATCAAAGCGATCAACATCGTGACCAAGAGCGGCGTGAGCACCAGCACCTTCGGTAAAATATACGCCGGGTACGGCACCGACGACCGCTACTCGGTGGGCGCCGCAGCCAATATCTTCAACACCGACCAGCGCTGGACGATCCTCGCCTCGCGCAACAACGTCAACAACCAAGGCTTCACCCTGAACGACATCGCCAGCTCCATGACCGGCCGACGCGGCGGTATGGGCGGAGGCATCGACGCCAGCCAGTTCACCACCAGCGTGCGCGGCGGTATCCAGACCACCACCATGGCCGGTCTCAATTACCAGGGCGAATTCAAGAAAGTGAAGATCGGCGGAAGCTACTTCTTCAACAACGTCAATGCCGACATCTGGCGCGCCATCGGACAGCACTACACCACCGAAGGCAACCGCGAATATTACGACACCACCGCCACGCAAGGCTACAACTACCAGCACCGGGCCAACCTGCGCATCGAATGGAACCCGAACGAGACCAACCGCATTTTCTTCATGCCGCGCGTGACCTACGCGACCAACCACGGCGACCGGGCCAATATGACCACCACCTGGATGAACGCCGCGCTCAACAACACAGCCGTGAACCGTTATACGACCAAGCTGGGGACCTACGACGCATCGGCCAACCTGTGGTGGATGCACCGTTTCGGGAAAGCGGGGCGTACCCTGTCGGTAGGCGGTTCGGTGGGCGGCAGCAACGGATGGGGCGACCGCACGCAGCAGTCGCGGTACGGTTCGCTCGCCGAAACGGCCGGCGACGACAGCGGCAGCGAGACTTCGTTGGTCGATCTGTACACCAAAGCCACCGGCGACCTGTCCTACAGCACGCTGAACCAGATCGGCACCCTCGGCACACCGGGATTCGACGTCTCGGGGCGCGTGAGCTATGCCGAACCGCTGTCGCGATCCTCGCGCCTGCAATTCAGCTACCGCATCAGCTACGACAAGACCGACTCCCGGATCCTGAGCTACGACTGGGATCCGCTGCTGAACAAGATCCTGGAGCTCGACCCGGTGACCTCGAACCTCTTCAACCGCAACCAGACCCGGCAGTCGGCAAGCGTGGGCTACAACTGGGTGAAAAAAGACAAAATGACCCTCAACGCCTCGATCCGCTACCAGTACTCGACGCTGAACGACGACGAAACCTATCCCCGGACGATGGAAAACAGGTACAATTTCGACGCCTGGCTGCCGCGGCTGCGGTTTGAATGGAAACCGACCAAGATGCAGAGCCTGAACGTCGAATACCGCCGCAGCACCTCCACGCCCAGTGTCAACCAGCTGCAGGATGTGCTGGACATCAGCAACCCGCTGCAAGTTTACTACGGGAACCCGAATCTGAAGCAGAGTTATACGGATCGGCTCCAGCTGATGTACAACATCGCCAATCCGGAAAAATCGACCAACTTTCACCTCTTCGCATTCGCTATGCTAACGCAGGACTACATCGCCACCCACCGGCGGTTCCTGACCGAGGACGAGGAGATCAAAGGAACCACCATCGTAAAGGGGGCGCAGGTCTCCTCACCGGTCAATCTGAACGGTTACGTGAGCGCGAACCTGTTCGGCATTTACAGCTTCCGGATCAACCCCCTGCGCAGCAACATGAACATCGGGTTCCGCTACCAGTTCGGCCGGACGCCGTCCATGGAGGACAACACCCGATATACCTCGCACAGCAACCGGATGGGGCTGAACCTCTCGCTGACGAGCAATATCTCGGAAAACGTGGACTTCACGGTGGCTTACCGCCCGTCGCTGAACTTCACCACCAGCCAGGAGAAGGACAAAACCACCCAGCAGATGAACCGCACGTTCGACCGCTATGTGGGCAGCGACTTAGCGGGATTCCTCAACATTTTCCTGTGGAAAGGCCTGTTCATCAACGCCGACGCCACGTGGCGCAATTCGTTCGGGACGCAGGCTTCCTATTCGCAGCACTACGCGCTGCTGAACGCGGGGATCGGCTACAAATTCCTGAAATACAAGCAGGCGGAGGTACGGATTTCGGGTTACGACCTGCTGAACCAGAACCGCTCTTTCTGGCAGACTACCAACAACACTTACACGCAGACGACTTTAAGCAACGTGCTGAAACGTTACTTCATGATCAGCCTGACCTATAAGTTCGACACCCGCAAGGGCCGTTCCGAGAGCAATTACGGCAGCGAAGACCGCAGCAGTGTCTTTGGCGGCCGCGGGCCGCGCGGGGGAGCTCCTGTGGGAGGCCCCGGAAGAGGCCCCGGGCCGAGATAAGTTTGGAACTGTATAATCTCCACTCGTTTTTCGCCGTTTGCTTTTCTGAAGGTAAACGGCGATTTTTTAAACCTGTACGACGGAAAATCGTATCTTTGTCATACTATGGAAGCACTGAAAGATAAGATCGAGAGGCTCAAGCGCGAACGCAACGCGGTCATACTGGCGCATTACTATACCGAGGGGGAGGTGCAGGATGTGGCGGATTTCGTGGGGGACAGCCTGGCGCTGTCGCAGCGGGCGGCGACGACGGATGCGGAGGTCATTCTGTTCGCGGGGGTGCATTTCATGGGCGAGACGGCCAAGATTCTTTCGCCGCAGAAAACGGTGCTGATGCCGGACATGGCGGCGGGCTGTTCGTTAGCGGATTCGTGCCGGGCGGAGGATTTCGCGGCGTTCATCGCGGCCCATCCGGGGCATACGGTCATCTCGTATGTGAACACGACCGCCGAGGTCAAGGCGCTGACCGACATCGTCTGTACGAGCAGTAATGCGGTGCAGATCGTGGAGTCGCTGCCTAAGGACGAGCCGGTCATTTTCGGGCCGGATCGGAATCTGGGCAATTACATCCGGAATATCACGGGGCGGGAGAATATGCTGATCTGGGACGGGGCGTGCCATGTGCATGAGGAGTTCTCGCTGGAGAAGATTCTCGAACTGAAAAAGGAATACCCGCAGGCGAAGGTGCTGACGCATCCGGAGTGCAAGCGGCCTATTGTTTTGGTGTCGGATTATGTGGGTTCGACGGCGGGGCTGCTGAAGTTCGCCGTCCAAGATACTTCGACGGATACCTATATCGTGGTGACGGAGCCGGGGGTGCTGCACCAGATGCGCAAAGCGGCGCCGGAAAAGACGTTCATCCCGGCGCCGCCGATGGATTCGACGTGCGGGTGCAACAATTGCAGTTTCATGAAGTTGGTGACGCTCAGGAAGATGGCGGATGCGCTGGAACGCATGGCGCCGGAGATCGTCGTGCCGGAACAGACCCGGGTGCGGGCTGAAAGGTCGATCCGGCGGATGCTGGAGATTTCGCAAAAATTGGGACTGGTCTGATCGGTGCCGACATTTTTCGGGGCCTTTTTTCAGTTCACATCGGTGCCGCTCGGCACACGAACCGGGCCATTTCCTCACAGCCCCCGGCGCAGGGCGAACTCTATGAATGAGAAAGTACAATAAAGGATATAATCGCGAGGTGTTCTATCTGCAGCCGCTTGAAGACCGAAAAACAGGACAGGATACGACGCATTGATATTTATGTTCGCGGCACCGCAACCAACTTGAACACCTTGTCGCCCCGGTGCACCCTCTCCGGCGTACGGACCGAGCATTTCACCCCCTGAGGCGCCCGCTCCACAGGCTGCAAATCCACCCGAATCTCGTCCGGAGTGAACTCCAATGCCCCGGTGGTCGCCCCTAAAAAAAGCAGTTTCTCGCCCCGTCCCAACGGCACCGCCTCGACCGACACCTCCGCCACGCCGATCCGCGCAAAGTAGTTCGTCACCTTTCCCACCATCACTTTTTTGACCGTCGCCGCCGAACCGTAGTGTTCCGACCACTCGCCCAACCGCTGCCCCAGGTAGTACCCGTCCCAGAAGTCGCGGTTGAAGACCGTCCGCAGCCGCTCCTTGAGTTCCGCCGCCAGCTCGCGCGTGAAATGCCCTTCGGCCACCGCCCGCACCCCTGCTTTGTAGCACTCGCACACCCGCCGCACATACTCGCCCGACCGCGCCCGACCCTCGATCTTCAGCACCCGCACCCCTGCCTCGATCATCCGATCCAGAAATTCGATCGTACACAAATCTTTCGGCGACATGATGTGTTCGTTTTCGACCACTAACTGCCTCCCCGTCTCGACATCCTCCACCCGGTACGACCGCCGGCACAATTGTCTGCACTCGCCGCGGTTGGCCGATTTCCACGCTTCGTGCAAGCTCAGGTAGCACTTCCCGGAGGTCGCCATGCACAACGCCCCGTGGGCGAACATTTCGATCCGCACCGGTTCCCCTTTAGGGCCGCAGATATTTCGCTCGGCGATCTGTTCGTAGATGTGCCGCACTTTGTCGAGCGTCAGCTCCCGCGCCAGCACCACCACGTCGGCATAATGCGCATAAAACGCCACCGCTTCCGTATTGCTGACGTTGAGCTGGGTCGAGATATGCACTTCCACGCCCCGTTCCCGCGCATAGTTCATCGCGGCCTGATCCGCCACGATGACGGCATCGATTCCTTCGGCTGCCGCCCGATCGACTACCTGCCGCATGTAAGGAATATCGTCGTCGAACAGCACGGTGTTGAGGGTCAGGTAGGTTTTGATCCGGTGTTCGCGACAGACGGCCACGATCTGCGCCAGGTCGTCGAGTGTGAAGTTTACGCTCGACCCGGCTCGCATATTAAGTCCCTGCACGCCGAAGTAGACGGAGTCGGCCCCGCCCTGCACAGCGCCTTGCAACGATTCCCACGACCCCACGGGGCACATCACTTCGATTTCGGTCGGTCGTATCATTATTTTGTCTCTCTTTGTCGCTCTTTATTTCTCTTTATCTCTTTTTGTCGCGCAAGTGGTACGAAGTTATTTGTCTCTTAGTCTGGAACTTGGTTTTAGCCGGGTAAACTTTCTGATCCGGCTCGTGCGCCCGGGTGGGTAGTTACAGCCAGGCAGCGAGTAGCGGCCTCTGCGGTGCCGCGGGGCACTCGATCCGGGGAGTTTGTTTCGCCTAAGTCTTCCGCCGGGGTGGCTCCGGGGCGTCTCGGGAGATCATAGCCGAGCCGTCTTTCTCCGCACTCGAAAGCATTCCCAAGAACGGGTAGACACCAGACCCGGGAATGCCGTGTTTTGCCTTGAGAAGCCCGTGCGGGGGCGCGGGCTTCGACAAGGCGAAACCGATTCCCGGTGACTTCTTTGCTTACTTTCTTGGTCACCCAAGAAAGTAAGTGCCCCCGCGGCATGAGCGGCAAAGAAAAAAATGTTATTCCGCGAAGCGGGCTGCCCCGCACAGTGGCGGAATCCTATTCGACCGGAATCTCCCGGTGTCAGGCCGGAGCCACCGGCTGCGGAAAACAAATACCGGTCTTCCGGAAAACGCCCAATATCACCGAACGGTTTACAATAATTCAGTTACGGCCGATTCGATATTCCCCGGAGCCAGATTCCGCCGCACGATATTCCCTTCCCGGTCGATCAGAAAATTCGCCGGAATCTTCTGTACATTGTAGAGCCGGACCGCCGGAGATTCGCCGCCCCGCAGATCGTTCACCGAAATCCAAGGCAGCCGCTGCTCCGCCACACTGCCTATCCATTGCGCCTTGTTCAGATCGAGAGACACCTGATACACCTCGAAACCCTGCGCCGCATGCCGGTCGTAAATCTCCACCAACTCGCGGTTCAGTATCTTCAGTTCCGGCAGATTCGTCGCCGTGAACGACAGCAAAATCACCTTTCCCTTCAAATCGGATAACTTCCGACGATTGCCCAGCACATCCGGCAGGTCGAGGTCGGGGAAAGAGACCTCATTGTCCATATTTTCGGCCACCAGCCGCCCCGCCGCCGCGACATTGGCGAAACTCTGCACATCCGCCGCCAGCGCCTGTGCATACGGCGAGTCGGGATAGCGTTTGACGAGCGAGTCGCTGACCATGCCGAAATAGACTACATCCGCGGCATCGTCCGCAAAGACGAAAGACCCGTCCCCCGCCGTCTGGTAAAGCGGCACGATCGCCGCCAGAGAACCCGCATGAGCGCTGATGAACTTGGCCGCCTCCTGTTTCCGGACGATCGGATTTTCGAGAGCCAGGATGTCGTTAGCCTGCTGCACCAAAGCCGACCCTTCGGAGCCGTTTACGGTATATTCCCGTGCCGTACTGTCCGCGATCCGCACCACGATTTTTTCGGAAGCCTCCGCCAGCAAAGGCACGCTGCCTCCATCCGCAATCCGCAGCGTATAAAATTCAGGAACGCCCGGTTTCTGCTCGATAAAGAGGTTGAAATTGCCTTTGCGGTCGGTCTTCACCGAATCGACGAAGCGGATTCCCGACGGTACGACGCGCTCCGCGACGATGGTTTTGCCGGCGCCGCCGCAGTCGATGCCGCCGCGGATGGTCACCCCGCTGCCCGAACAGCCGGCAAGCAATAAAACAAGGCCCGAGAGTGTAGCTATATTCTTCATAACAGATTCATTGATCAATTCGATCTCTGAATGCAAATATAGCCTTTTCCGACGGGGTTCCTTATTTTTTGAACATAAAATAGACAGCCAGCACGAGGAATACCGCACCGACAAGATGGTTCAGCCGAAGGGCTTCGGTCTTGAAGAAAAGGGTGGTGAAAACGGCGAAGACCAACAGAGTGACCACCTCCTGGATGACTTTGAGCTGCAGGAGGGTGAACGGGCCGCCAGTGCCTTCAAAACCGATCCGGTTGGCCGGAATCATAAAACTGTATTCGAGCAGAGCGATACTCCAGCTCACCAGGATGATCCCCCACAGGGGCAGACCCTGGAAAAACCGGAACCGCAGCTGGCCGTACCAGGCCAAAGTCATGAACGAGTTGGAAACCACCAACAGCAAAACGGCGTATATGCCTCTCATACTATAGTTTAGTTCGATTAGGGGCTGCCCTGTCCGGCGACAATCGTTCTTTCTGTGAAAAAAGAAACGAAGAGTTGCCCGCACCCCCAATCATACGGTTAATGATTGGAATTTCTTACCCGGAGCCAGAGCCAGAGCCGGCAAGTGCCACGCCGTCCCCTTTTCAGCGAATCAATGCGCGTCCAGCCAGCTGGTTCCCGAATCTGCCTCCACCGACAGCGGCACGGTCAGCGCCGCCGCCTGCGCCATCGTTTCGGTCACCAACCTCTTGACCGCCGTCACCTCCTCCTGCGGTACCTCCAACACCAATTCGTCGTGCACCTGCAGCACGATCCGCGCCCCGCTCCCCCGTTCGCGCAGCCGGCGATCCACCTCGATCATCGCAATCTTCATAATATCCGCCGCGCTGCCCTGAATCGGCGCGTTGATGGCGTTCCGCTCCGCCAGCGAACGCGTCACCGCATTGCCCGACCGAATATCCCGCAGGTATCTGCGCCGCCCGAAAATCGTCTCCACATACCCCCTCTCGCGCGCCTCGGCCACCACCCGCTCCATGTAGGCCTTGACCCCCGGATAGTGCGTAAAATACCCGTCGATCAGCTCTTTGGCTTCCGTCCGCGGAATATGCAGCCGCGTGGCTAACCCGAACGCCGAAATGCCGTAAATGATCCCGAAGTTGGCCGTTTTGGCTCTCCGCCGCTGTTCGCGCGTCACCTCGTCGAGCGGCACGCCGAAAATCTTGGCCGCCGTCGCCGTGTGGATGTCCTCGCCGTCGCGGAAAGCCTGCTGCAGCGCCGCGTCGCCCGACAAGTGGGCCATGATCCGCAGCTCGACCTGCGAATAGTCCGCCGACACGATCACATGTTCGTAGTCCGGCGCCGTAAACGCCTTGCGGATTTCCCGCCCCGCCGCGTCGCGGATCGGAATGTTCTGGAGGTTCGGATTGGTCGAACTGAGCCTGCCGGTGGCCGTCACCGCCTGATTGAACGACGTATGTATCCGTCCCGTCAGCGGATTGATCAGTTGCGGCAAGGCCTCGATATAGGTCGAGAGGAGTTTTTTCAACCCTCTGTATTCCAATATTTTCTCAATCACCGGATGGTTCTCCGACAGCGACTGGAGGTACTCCTCGTCCGTCCGGTACTGCCCGGTTTTGGTCTTCTTGGGTTTCGGATCGATGCGGAGCGTCCCGAAAAGAACGTCGCCCAACTGTTTGGCCGAATTGACGTTGAGTTCCGGCATCCCCGTCATCTCGCGAATCTCGGCCTCGAGCCGCGCCGCCTCGCCCGTCAATGCTTCGCCCGATTCGCCCAATATCTCCCGATCCACGAAAACCCCCGCCGCCTCCATCCGCGCCAGCACCGGAATCAGCGGGGCTTCGATTTTCAAGTAAAGCCCGGTCTGCTGCGTCTCTTCGAGCAGCGGCCACAATTTATGGTAAAGCTGCAAGGTCACGTCCGCATCTTCGGCCGCATATTCCGCCACTTGTGCGGCATCGGCGTCTGCCATGGAGGTCTGTTTCGCTCCCCGCCCGATCAACGCCTCGATCGGCACCGGTTCGTAATTCAGGAAGCTCTTGGCCAGGAAGTCCATCCCGTGGCGCGCCTCCGGGTCGAGCAGGTAGTGGACGATCATGGTGTCGTAAAGCTCGCCCCGCACTTCGATCCCTGCCGCGTGCCGCAGCACCAAGAGGTCGAATTTGATGTTCTGGCCGATTTTCCCGATCCGTTCGTTCTCGAACAGCGGCCGCAGCGCCGCCAGCACGTGCGCCCGCCGCGCCGCATCCGGCGTGGGCACCCACCACGCTTCGTGCGGCACAAGAGCGAACGATAGCCCCACTAATTCCGACCGGAGCGGGTCGATGCCCGAGGTCTCGGTGTCGAAGCAGAATTTTTCGGTTTGACCGAGCAAGGAAACCAAGTCTGCCAGCTGGTCGTCGGTCGCAACGATATGATAGAGATGCTCTACCGTCTTCAATGTCTCGTATCCGGCCTCGGCGCCCTGCACTTTTTCCTCGGCTAAGGCCGGGGTCGGGGGGACCGTCAGAGGCGGCGCATCGTCAAACAGCGACATCTGCCCCCCCAGCTGCGAATAGGGTTTCGGCCGACCCGGCTTCTGTCCGCCGCTCAGCGAGTGTAAAGTATTGGCCTGCAATGCGCTGCTGTGGAAGAGCCGGCTGTCCACATCCCGCAGCAGCAAATTGAAGCCGTGTTCGATATAGATGCTCCTGAGTGCTGCATAGTCCGGCTCTTCGATCCGAAAGGCTTCCGGGTCGAATTCGACGGGCACGTCTAACTTGATCGTGGCCAGTATTTTGGAAAGCCGCAGCTGTTCCTGGTTTTCCAATATCGAGGCGCGCAGTTTCGGGGTCAATGCGTCGGCGTGGGCGATGATGTTTTCGATGTCGCCCCACTCGGCTACCAATTTCCGGGCCCCTTTCTCGCCTATGCCCGGCACGCCGGGGATGTTGTCCGATGCGTCTCCCCACAAGGCGAGGATGTCGATCACTTGCCGCGGCTCGGCAATGCCGTAGTTTTCGCACACTTTGTCTAATCCGACGATGTCGATCCCTTCGCCTCCTTTGGCGGGCTTGTACATGCTGACATGCTCTTTGATGAGCTGCCCGTAGTCTTTGTCGGGTGTCACCATGTAGACGTCGTATTCGCCGCAGCACGAGGCTTTGTGCGACAGGGTGCCGATCACGTCGTCGGCTTCGTAGTCGGGCACTTCGAGCACGGGAATGCGCATCGCTTCGAGGATCGCTTTGATATGCGGCACGGCGGCGATAATATCTTCGGGCGTGGCGTCCCGGTTGGCTTTGTACTGCGGGTATAGCTCGCGCCGAAAGGAGCCGCCGGGCGGGTCGAAGGCGACGCCGAGATACTTGGGCTGTTCGCGGGCGATGATTTCGTTCAAGAACTTGGTGAATCCGAAGATGGCGGAGGTGTTCAGTCCTTGCGCGTTCCGCATGGGGCGGTTGATGAAGGCGTAGTGGAACCGGAAGATCAAGGCGTAGGCGTCGATCAGGAATAGTTTCTCCATCGTGGTCGTGAGTACTGTAAGTATGCTTATAAAGGAATATTATCCTCTGCCCGCCATGTCGCGTGCGATTTTTCGGTCTCGTAGAGTTTCAGCTCGGCGAGCTGAACTCCTTCTGGCAGTGCGCTTGCGATTTGCCGGGCGAACTGATCGATCATCTGTTCGCAGGTGGGCTGGCTGTCGACCAAATACACGCGTTCCCATTTTTCGCGCACTCGTTCGAGCAGACCGGCGTTCTCCGGTGTCTGCCGCAATACCAAGGCGTGGTCGTACCGGTCGACTATGAGTTCGTTCACGATCTGCTTGAGGTCGCCGAAGTCCATGACCATGCCGTATCTCGAACTCGAGGGGTCGGTGCTTGGGGTGCCGCTGACGGTCACGAATAGTTTGTAGGAGTGGCCGTGTATGTGTCGACATAAACCGTCGTACCCTTCCAGGGCATGGGCCATCTCGAACGAAAATTCACGGGTCAACCGTATCACTGCCATATCTGTTAAATTATCGGTTCGTTTATTCCTCTACCCTATTGGGAGGGAACTGTTCTCTTTGTGAACAAAGAGAACCAGAAAAACTTTTTGAGATGCTTACGCATCTCTTGAGCCTGCCGGATACCCTTGTCTTCGTCTTCTTGGGGTGTGAGCAATAGCGGGCATAAAGTACAGCACTCAATAGCCCGCTATTGCCACACCCCAAAGCAAACGCAATGCAAGAGGACTGCGGAGCCTAAGGAGTAGCGCAGCTATCTGAAAGTTTCTTTGGTTCTTTCTTTTCAAAGAAAGAACAGTCACTCACAGTGAGGTACAGAATAAACGAACGGTTAATGTTTAAATCCGGTCATTGTTTTCAGAACCGTGACAGTCGGCGACGCCCATTGGAGCGACAACATACCCCCATTATTCATATCGAAATACTCCACCCGGACTTTGTGCCAACCCGTCGCCAGCGCCCGCTGCGCCGTCAGGCGCACATCCCCGTGCGGCCCATCGTTATCGATCAACAGCCCGCCATCCACATAGAGCCTCGAGCCATCATTCGACATCAGCGAGAACGTATAAATCCCATCCTGCGGCACCTCGATATAGCCCTCGTAAATCAAGCCCAGCCAGCCCTCCAGCTTGGAAGGCACCGCCACACTATCCAGCGTATAGCCCCGCACCACCTTCGCCTCCTCAATTCCCGCACATTCGCGCCCCCTGAACTCATGATAAATCATCCGAATCCCATTCTCCAGCTTGCGATCCGGCAGCGTTTGGGCCGGCGAATAATCCTCCCGGCGATACTCCGCCCTCTGCATCGCCCCCGCCGTACCATCCGGGCGGAACGGACGAAAAATGAACTCCGTCGACTCAGTCACCGTCAGAGGCCCCGTATACAAAGTCGACTCCGCATTCGGGAAACTGCCGTCCGTCGTATACCGCACCGAGATATTCGGCAGGAGACAGTTCACCGTAACCACCGCCGTGTCCACAAACACATTGATGTCATTGAACCCCGTCAAGTCCGGCACCCGATAATTGATGCCGTGGCGGTCGAAATAGTCCGCCTGAGCAACAAACCGCCGTGCGAAATCCTCCCAATCCTTCGCCCCCGGCTGCACCCACGCCATCTCGCTCAGAGCCAGCAGCCGCGGCATGACCTGATACTGCATCCGCCGTTCGCTCGGAATCCGTTCGCACCACGTATTGGCCTGCACCCCCCGAATATGCTTTTTCTGTTCCGGCGTCAGATTCCAGTCCGCCCGGTAAGTCGTCGGTTCGGTCTCGTAAATCCGCCTGAGGTCCCGTCCCTGCTCGATGAAATCGAGGTAGAGCAGAAAGTCCGGACAGACGATCACATCGTTGCCCTGCGCCGTGGCAGTCGTCACAGCCCTCGGCGCCCAGTCGCGCCACCAGGTGATCGTCGCCGTCGGCGAGAGTCCGCCCTCGACGATCTCGTCCCACCCGATCAGCTTCTTGCCGTTGGCGTTGAAATGATTCTCCATGTCGTGCACGAACCACGCCTGAAGATCGTTTTCATCTTTAAGCCCGTATTTTTCTATTCTCGCCTGACAGTCCGGACAGGCTTTCCAGTTGGTCTTTTCGACCTCGTCGGCCCCTAAGTGGACATATTCGTACGGGAACAGGCTGAACACCTCGCTGTACACATTCTTGGCGAACATCAGGGCGGAATCTTTCCCCGGGCACAAGGGCGACGAGAACGACTTCCCCCACGAAGATTCCCCCGTGCAGGTGATCCACGGATAGCCCTGCTGCGCCCCCATCAGGTGGCCCGGCATGTCCAGTTCCGGGATCACGTCGATCCCCCTCTCCGCAGCATAGG
>NZ_CANQYJ010000070.1 GCF_947628055.1 uncultured Rikenella sp. | reverse complement strand
CTCAAGAGATGCGCAAGCATCTCAAAAAGTTTTTCTGGTTCTCTTTGTTCACAAAGAGAACGGTACCCTCAAACATAGGGTAGTGAATGAAACGAACCATCAAATAGACAAACAGATTATGCAATTATTCGACGTATATCCCCTGTACGACATAGAGATCGTCAGAGGGCTCGGATCTAAAGTGTGGGACAAAGACGGACAGGAATATTTGGATTTTTACGGAGGCCACGCCGTTATCTCGATCGGCCACACCCATCCCCATTATGTAGAGCGGCTCACCGGCCAGTTGCAGAAGATCGGTTTTTACTCCAACTCCGTGAAAATCGGTTTGCAACACGAATTAGCCGAGAAACTCGGCAAACTCTCCGGACATGACGACTACCAACTTTTCATGTGCAACTCCGGAGCCGAAGCCAACGAAAACGCACTGAAACTCGCCTCGTTCCACACCGGGCGGAAGAAAGTCGTGGCCATGCACGGCTCATTCCACGGGCGCACCTCGCTGGCCGTCGCCGCGACCGACAACCCGAACATCACCGCACCGGTGAACCGCACCGAAAACGTCGTATTCGTTACGCTGAACGACGAACAGGAACTCGAAAACCTCTTCGCGAAAGAGGGGGGCGAGATCGCCGCCGTGATTTTGGAAGGGATTCAAGGCGTCGGCGGGATTCGGATCGCATCCGATGACTACCTCCGGAAAATACGGACACTGTGCGACAAATACGGGGCGGTTTATGTGGCCGACGGCGTGCAGTGCGGCTGCGGACGAACCGGGAAATATTACTCCCACGACTGGGCCGGGGTGAACGCCGATATTTACACCATGGCCAAAGGGATCGGAAACGGATTCCCGATCGGCGCGATCTCCATTGCGCCGCACATCGCACCGAAATACGGCATGCTCGGGACAACGTTCGGAGGGAACCACCTGGCTTGCGCCGCAGCGTTGGCCGTCGCCGAAGTGATGACCGAAGACCGATTGGTGGAAAATGCCGCCCGGACGGGAGAATACCTTATGACCGAACTGCGGAAACTGCCGAACATACGGGAAGTGCGCGGCAAAGGGCTGATGATCGGCGTCGAACTGAACCAGGAGAGCGCACCGTTCCGGAAACGGCTCCTGTTCGACGAACACATTTTCGTAGGCTCTTCGTCGGACAAAAACACCTTCCGGCTTTTGCCGGCGCTGAACATCGGGCGGGAACATTGCGACCGGCTGCTGACCGCGCTGCACCGGCAGTTGGCGTAGCTCGGTTTCTTGGGGGTATGGAAATACATCGGGTGTTACTGCTTTTAGGGAGCAATCTCGGAGACCGGACGGAGAAGTTGGCCTCTGCCCGGTCGCTCCTCTTGCAGTCAGTCGGGCCTGTCGTGCAGGCCTCGCGCGAGTACGAGACCGAACCGTGGGGGGATTTTGCCGGAGGCGAGACGCCGGGGCCGTTTCTGAACCAAGCGATCGCCGTGGAAACAGCGCTGGGGCCGGAAGCGGTATTGGATGCTATCCAGCAGATCGAACGGGAGTTAGGGCGGCCGGAACACAGGCCGGAATATGCCCCCGGCGGCAAACGGCTCTATCACGACCGGGCGATCGATGTCGATATTTTATTTTATGATTCTGAAATCATTGACACCAAACGGCTTACTGTGCCTCATCCCCGGCTGGCCGAACGGCATTTCGCGCTGGAGCCGGCTGCCGAGATATGGCCCGATTATGTACATCCGAGCCTGAAAATCAGCCTGAAAGAATTATTTAATTCGATTTTATTGGGCGATTCTCAATAATTTACTCTATATTTGCAATCCGTATGCGACGTAAATAAATAGTAATCACATAAATAAACCAAACGACATTCGTCATGACAAAAGCAGATATCGTAGGCGAAATCGCTAAAAGTACAGGCATCGAGAAAGTACAGGTGCAGCAGGTGGTGGAATCCTTCATGGAGAATATCAAAGAAACCATGATGGCGGGGAATAATGTCTATCTGCGCGGCTTCGGCAGCTTTATCATCAAACGGCGGGCGCAGAAAGTGGCACGCAATATCTCGAAAAACACGACGATTACGATTCCGGCGCACAACATTCCGGCGTTCAAACCGTCGAAGACTTTCGCCGGGGAGGTGAAAGCCAAATCCATCGGCAAGAAATAATAAGGCTCTGTCGTTGCGGGGATTGTCCCGCTCCGGAGCCGAGAAATAGTTAACCAAATTGTCAAACTTTAATCCACGTAGTTATGCCTAGCGGAAAAAAAAGAAAACGGCACAAAATATCTACCCACAAGCGCAAGAAACGTCTTCGCAAGAACCGTCACAAAAAGAAGAAATAGGTAGATTTTTCCGGAGGCTTGCCGGACGGTGCTTGTGGCCTTGTCTGTGAAACCCCGGAAACGATACTCGGAAACCTAAAGTCCCCGGACTCTCATGCGCGGCGGTCTTTAGGTTTTGTTTTTCGGCAGAGGAAGTGTGTCTTGTCGCTCATCTTCGGGGGCGGCCAATGCGTACCGGCGGGGCGGTTGCAGTTTCTGCCGGAGTTTTTGGGGCGGGGTAGCTGTGTCGTGTGCGGGACTTTCTCGGGGCGGTTGGACTTGAAATAGGGTAATTCCGGCCCAAGCGAAACGCAGTTTCGCCCACTCACCGCGGGCCCCGTTGGGGCTTTTGTCGGAGTTTGAGAGGACTTAATTTAAGTGGGACTTGCCCGGCCCGAGAGCGATTCCGTACTTTAGGGTAGTTTATCTTGCTGCCGGCAGGCCAATAAAACACCCGAAGGGTGCGGATCGTGTGCCGAGCGGTACCCGCGCGATTGCTAGAATAGGAAATAGTTTAAAAGTATGAATTGCTTTTGAACCGTATTTCCTCCAGCGCGCAGGAAAAATAAGTTGGATTAGAAACTACCCAAGCGATACGAATATCGCACGTCCACCGCGGGCACGCAGGGCCTGCCCGGCCCGAGGGCGGTTCTCTCTTTTTCGCGACGAGCGGCACCGCGCGCGACAGCTGGAATAGGAAATCGTTCAAAAGCCGCTTGCGCTTTTGAACAAGATTTCCTCCAGCGCGCGGGGAAAATAAGTTGGATTAGAAACTACCCAAGCGATACGAAGTATCGCACGCCCACCGCGGGCACGCGGGGCCTGCCCGGCCCGAGGGCAGTTCTCTCTTTTTCGCGACGAGCGGTACCCGCGCGATTGCTGGAATAGGAAATTGTTCAAAAGCATGAATTGCTTTTGAACCGGATTTCCTCCAGCGCGTGGAACAAAGCAGCTCATTCCCGCGCGCCGCGCTTAAAGAGCGAAATCGTCCCGATAAATGATAATTTATCGGGAATGATTTCGCTGGCGCGCGGAGAAAAGCACGAGTATGGATTGGAGCCAGCGGGATAGAGCTAAGCCCGGATCGAATGCCGAGTGCTGCTCGATTCCGGGTCGGGCGCCCGGGAGCGGTCGCATTCCCGAGTTTGCGAGGGTTGCAGGCCTCCGCCGGGGGTGGCTCCGGCCTGACAGAGAGATCGCAGCCGAACCGAGTTTCCGCCAGCGTGCGGGATAAAGCTGTTTTTGATCTGCAAAGGGCCGCCGCCCACGGAGGATATTTCGGGTAGTTCCAGCCCGGCTCATGTGCCGCGCTGCACCGGCCCTCCGCATGCCCGGGGCTGCGGTCCGACCGGTTCTGCGAACCGGATTTTCGCAGACGCGAAAACAAGCTTGGATATAGAAAAGGCGGAGCCAGCGGAGGTAATTGGGGGTAGAGGCGGCCCGGCTCGAATGTTGAGCGGCACCAGGCCTCCGCCGGGAGTGGCCCCGGTCTAACATAGGAAGATTGTGGCCAAAGCCCTTTCGCATCTCAGCATCACCGTCCGACGCCGGCGGTGCCGTTTAGGGTCGTTACAACTCGGCTCGCGTGCCGAGCGGTACCGCCCTTCGCGTGGGGCGGCGTCGGGCGCGCGACCGTAGGTCGCGGTTTATCGGATTCCGACACAACGACAGAGCTAATAGAGGAAACAGCTAATAAAACAGCAAACAGCTACGGCCGAACCGACGGCTCGATCGAGTGCCGGACAGTTAAAAGACAGGGTTCCGCGGAGCGGGCGCCCCGAAACCACCGGCTGCGGAAAGGCTGTGCCGTTGGGCGCTCCAACCGATAGTTTGAACGCAAAAAGAGACGCACAGGCTCCGGGCCGAAACGGCAATTCGTTATAGGGGAAGAAAGAACCGCTTTCTTTTGCCCCGAACCTTTAATTTACCCCACGTATACTCGACCGAAACATACGTGCGTTAATATACAGTATTAGAGAATACGAAATGACAAAAGAGTTAGTAATCCACTCCACAGGGACGGAAATAGACATCGCACTGCTGGAAGACGGGCAACTCGTCGAACTCAATCGCGAGAAGACCAAAAGCTCGTTCACCGTCGGCGACATATACCTCGGGAAAGTACACAAAGTGATGGGCGGACTGAACGCCGCCTTCGTCGACGTCGGGTACCAGAAAGACGCCTTTCTGCACTACCTCGACCTCGGCAGCGCATTCCACAGCCTCAACGAAGTAGTCAAGCAAGTCAACGGGAAACATCAGAAAATCGACTTTTCCGCACTCAAGATACAGAACGACCTGGGGAAAGAAGGGAAAATCTCCAACGTACTCACTAACGGACAACAGATCATTGTCCAGATCGCCAAAGAACCGATCTCCACGAAAGGGCCGCGCATCACCAGCGACATATCCATCGCCGGAAGGCATCTGGTGTTGATTCCCCTTTCCAATAAGGTGCATATTTCGCAGAAGATACGCTCCAACGAAGAGAAAAAACGCCTCCGCTCCATTGTGGAAAGCATACTGCCCAGGAACTACGGGGCCATCGTTCGGACAGCCGCCGAAGGCAAAACCGCCGAAGACATCGAAGCCGACATCACGCAATTGATTGCCAAATGGGAAGGAGCTTTGTCCGCCTTGCAGCAAGCCCAGCCGCCCCAGCTGCTGCTGAGCGAAGAGAGCCGCACGACAACCATTCTGCGGGATCTGCTGAACGACTCGTTCACCCACATCCACGTGGACAACGAGCAGATTTTCCACGAAGTGAAAGAATACATCTCGGCCATCGAACCGGAAGCGGAGAAGATCGTCAAGATGTACCACGGGAATATCCCCATCTTCGACCAGTTCGACGTCACGAAACAGATCAAGCAGCTATTCGGGCGCACCGTAGTTTTCAAGCGGGGGGCCTACCTCATTGTGGAACACACCGAAGCGCTGCACGTGATCGACGTCAATAGCGGAAAACGCGCCAAAAGCGACGAGACACAGGAAGCCAATGCCCTGGAATGCAACCTGAACGCCGTGCCGGAGATTGCACGGCAGCTGCGGCTCAAGGATATGGGCGGGATCATCGTGATCGACTTCATCGACCTGCATACGGCACAGAACCGGAATGCCGTCTTGGAAGCGATGCGCAAAGCGATGGCCAACGACCGGGCAAAACATAATATCCTGCCGCTCACGAAATTCGGCCTGATGCAGATCACCCGGCAGCGGGTAAGGCCGGAAACACAGATCGTGATCAACGAAAAGTGTCCGACCTGCCACGGCACGGGCGAGATCGCGCCGTCCGTGCTGCTCGATGCGCAGATCGAAAACCAGGTGGCGTACTATGTGCGCGAGAAACACTACAAGCTCTTGAAAATACACGTGCATCCGTACGTGGCGGCATACATCAACCGGGGCGGCCTGTTCAGCAAACGGGCGAAGTGGTGCGTGAGATACGGGGCGGTGATCAAAGTGATCCCGAACGACTCGCTCGGGATGATCGAATACAAATTCTACAACGCGCTGGGGGACGCAATCTGATGAAACAACAGATTTTACCCTTGTTCGAGATCGCTCCGATGGAGGAGATTCATCGCGAGTTATCCTGTCAGCGGATGGTTCCCATCTATTTTTCGGTGGGGGCGAACGACGGGAAAGTTTATATTCTTTACCGTTATATCCGTTATCAGCAATGCAAAATTCAGAAAGCTTACTATGCCGTGGTCACCTTGTCGGTCGATTGGAAGCAGGGGACATGCGGAGAACGGCAGATCGACGACTTGGGAGACCGGTTGTCTATGGGTTATGATTTTGTGTATCGACAGGGCGACGACTGGCTGCTGATCGGGGCTCGGTGCGACTACAACAACGGGAATCCGGAGCGGAACGGGCTGCTGCTCGGCCGGGACGGGACGGTCAAACGGACGTATTGTTTCGGCGATGGAATCGACGAGTGCATCGTGATGCCGGACGGAACGATCGTGACGAGTTATTTCGACGAAGGAACCTTCGCCGACTGGGGGAAGGGCGCGCCGATCGGTTGGACGGGGATTGTGGCGTGGCGGCCGGACGGAACCAAATTGTGGGACGGACAGGATTATGAAGGGAACTACGGCGGAGCGTGCGATTTTTGCGATGATGCGATCTGTTTGGATACGTGGGACGGGTTGTGGTTTTATAAGGCCGGGCAGCTGGTAAGAGCGGATCTCTGTTTGGGACGGGACCATGCGTATGCTTTAGCGGAAAAAATCGTAGGAAAGTTCCAGGAACAAGACGAAGCTAACCGCTTGTTTTTCACTGTTTCGCTGAACCATTGCAAGTTGTTGTTCAACGGGAAGCACATTTTTACACAAAAGGCATGTACATGGCGCTGGACGGCGGAAGCGGAGCCGCATTTGAATGGGAAACCGGTTTTGTGCCAATGCGTCAGATATACCGATTACCGGATGCTGTTTTTGACCAACGACGGAATTTTGTGCGGCTGCCGGTTCGTCTGAGTGTTTTTCCCCAGTCCCCCATTAAGGGGCCGTTCGTGCGCGAAAAAGAGCAGAGAAAGCGACCGGGGGAAAAACCGATCAACAATAAGATTTATTCCCGAACCCGTTGATCACCGGCGGCGTATCCGGCGTGTGCATTTCGATCTTCCCCACGATCGCCTCGTACCGCGCCACATTCTCCTGCAGCGACATCAAGAGCCGTTTGGCATGTTCCGGCGTCAGGATCACCCGGCTCTTGACTTGCGCTTTCGGCATCCCCGGCATCATCCGGATGAAATCCAGCACAAATTCCGAAGTCGAGTGGGAAATCACGGCCAAGTTCGCATACGTCCCTTGCGCCACCTCCTCGTTAAGTTCGATGTCCAGTTCTACTTTTTGTTCTGTCATGAAAAAACACTCCTTTACTAAACAAAAGTAGAGGGAAAAGAAAGTCCGCCGAACCTTTTTTGTCATTATTTTTCAACAATTCTTCAACAGGCCTGACAGAGGGGTCTGCGCCGCTCGGCACTCGCAGCGGGAGTTGGTTCGGCCCCTCCTCCCGCAGGCTGCGGTTCGCGATTTTTACAGACTTAGAATAGATATTGCCCGATTATTTTATAACTTTAGACAGTCAATATAATCGTGCGAGGTGGTGAAAATCAGTCTGTTATTGTCCGCCATCGCTCTTTGTGCTTTCGGTAGGGCGGTCGCAGGGAACCCGGACTGGCCGGACGGACGTCGCCTGCCGGAACGGATCGAAACGACGAGGCTTACCCGAACTGTCGGGCCGAACCGAATGGATGCTTCGGATAGCGTAGTTGGAAAGCAGAGGTTGGACCGTTGGTTTTTCGGCGATTTCAATGCTCGGGTCGAATATCTGCTGGAACCGTTGTTCAGTGAAACCTTTGGAGGCCGGATTTATCGGGGGGCGACCGACACGGCTTATGTCCTGGAGGTCAAGCGGGTGGCGAATTACAAGGAGGTCGAGGAACAATTGCAGAAAGAGTTTCCCAGGGTCGGTACCAGCGTTACAGATTTTGCCGGATTATCCGCACAAGAACAGCAAACAAGGCTTGCTCATAATCGAAAAATGCGGAGAGCTATGGCGGCCGAACGTTTGAAACGTTATTGGATCGAAACGCATTCGATTCCGATTTCGGACAGACTGGCCGACCGGCTGTATACTGCTGCGAAAGAGGGGGTTTTCAACGTAAAGCCGGAGAAAAAGCGATATACGGAAGACGGCTACGAGATTATCACCACTAAGATTTGCGACGGCGACGTGGCGACGTTCCGGTGCGTGGTGGATGATGCAGTATGGACGTTGCGGTATCATGAACCGGAGGGGCGACTCAAGACGCTTTCCGACCTGTTCCGGGCGATGATTGCGGATGTCGGGGCGGGGACGTTCGACGAGGCGAAGTATCTCGATGCGCTGGAATAATGCAGGGACTTTATTCTGCACAATATACTCCATTCTCCGGCCGCCGGTGCGGAAACCGGGTTCTCGACGTGCCGTAAAAGCCGTACCCTGAAAGTTCTGCATGTTCGGCCTCGCGCCAGCCCCGAGCGGCTTTGCCCTGTCGGGAGTAAAGGGGCGAAAGTCCGTAAAACGGGTGCTCCGCCGGTTGGAGGTGTACGAATAGACCGCCGATTATTCAACTCAGTGAAAATCTGTTAAGAATCGCACAAAACGGGAGCTTCTCATACAACCCGCCCCGAAAAAAGCGTACATTTGCATTTCCGAAAGAAATTACAAGATCGATTCGATATGAAAGTAGCAGTATTCGGCGCGACAGGACTTGTCGGCGGCCGCATGTTGAAAGTGCTCGAAGAGCGCAACTTCCCGGTAACGGAACTGATTCCGATCGCCTCGGAACGCTCCGCAGGCAAAAAAGTCCTCTTCCGCGGGAAAGAGTGGACGGTAGTGGTTCCGCAGGCAGGACTGGAGATGCGGCCCGCGCTGGCCATCTTCTCGGCCGGCGGACAGACCTCGCTCGACTGGGCCCCCCGATTCGCCGAGATCGGCTGTTACGTGGTGGACAACAGCTCGGCATGGCGCATGGATCCGACCAAAAAATTAGTGATTCCGGAAATCAACGCCGACGTGCTGACGAAAGACGATTACATTATCGCCAATCCGAACTGTTCGACGATCCAGATGCTGATGGCGCTGGCTCCGATCTATCGTACTTACGGGATTCGCCGCATCGTGGTATCGACCTACCAGGCGATTACCGGCACCGGGATGCGGGCGGTGACGCAGATGGAGAACGAACGCAAAGGAATTTTCGACGGGCCGATGATCTACCCGCATGTGATCGACCGGAACTGCATCCCGCAGTGCGATAGCTTCACCGAAAACGGCTATACCAAAGAGGAGATGAAACTGGTCAATGAGACCCACAAGATTTTCGGCGACGATTCGATCCTCGTATCTCCCACGGCGATCCGCGTGCCGGTGGTGGGCGGACACTCCGAGTCGATCAACGTGGAGACCGTGCGCGATTTCACGATCGAGGAGGTGCGCGCACTGCTCGAACGGACACCGGGGGTGAAAGTGGTGGACTGTCCGGAACGGTCGGAATATCCGATGGCCGTCGATGCGCAGCATCACGACGAGGTGTTCGTGGGGCGGCTGCGCCGCGACATCTCCAATCCGATGGCGATGAACATGTGGGTGGTGGCCGACAACCTGCGCAAAGGGGCGGCGACCAATGCCGTGCAGATCGCACAACATCTGTTGGCGAAAGGGTTTATCCAGGCATAGCGGATTTCGGTGGGGTTTGGGATTCGCGGCTCTATATAATAAGTAGATAATCGCCTTGGGATCGACCGGGAAAAGCCGTTCTCCGTTCAATGACGGGGAACGGCTTTTTGAATCGCCGTGTCGACGGCACCCGCCCGTGCTTTCGACGCGCTCTCCGCAGCCGCAGGGTGAGGAGATAAAACCGACACGCCGGAATACAGCGGTTATCCGTCGTAATTCCGTATATTTGTGAAAACCGCACCGCGCTATGGTACTTGCACTGATTTATGATTTCGACGGCACGCTTTCGCCGGGGAATATGCAGGAATACGACTTCATTCCCGCAATCGGGAAAGACAACCGGGAATTTTGGGACAACTGCAACCGGATGGCCGAAGAGAACGACGCCGACCCGATCCTGACTTATATGAACGAAATGATCCGTCAGGCCACGGTCAGCGGGGTTTCACTGCGGCGGGACGCTTTCGCCGAATCGGGGCGGAAAATCGAACTCTTCGACGGGGTCGAGACCTGGTTCACCCGCATCAACCGCTACGGGCAGGGGAAAGGGATTCAGGTCGAGCATTACATCAACTCGTCGGGCCTCAAGGAGATGATCGAGGGAACTCCGATCGCGAAACATTTCCGCAAGATTTTCGCCAGTTCGTTCCTCTACTCGGTGGACGGGGTGGCTTACTGGCCGGGAGTGGCAGTCAACTATACCAACAAGACCCAGTTCATTTTCAAAATCAGCAAGGGGATCGACAGCGTCTACGACTCCAAAGCCGTGAACCGGTTCGTGCCGGAACAGTCGCGGCCCGTGCCCTTCACACACATGATCTATATCGGCGACGGGACGACCGATATTCCCTGCATGCGGCTGGTCAAGGAGAAACAGGGCCATTCGATCGCAGTCTACAACCCGGAGGACAAGGAAGTGGGCCATTCGCTGCGGCAGTTAGTCGAAGAACACCGGGTCAACTTCGTGGCGCCGGCCGACTATTCGCCGGGGAGCCGCATGGACGTAGTGGTCAAGGCCATTATCGACAAAGTGGCCGCGGACGACCGGCTCAAAAAGCTGGAACTGTAATCTTTCGCTCGGCTGCCAATAGGGGGGGCGGTTTCGGTTACAGACCCTCGGGCGGAAAAACCTTTCCGCAGATTAGCAAACAGAAAAACGGTTATTCGGGAGGGACGGCACGGAGCTGACTTGGACCGCGAACCTCAGGCCCGATACTTCCTGCGAAATTCGGGTGTCCGAAGATTTCCCGGTTCGCCGCAACGAGGGCGTTCCGGTCGAAAATTACCTGCTTTTAAAACAAGAAAGTAGCGTCTCTTTTGCCCGATAGGGTCAAACCGGGGTGTATGCCTCGGTTTTTTGTATTAAAAGTGGATTTCTACAAATTATATCGATCAACTGCTTGTGTTATATTATATGCTATATTTGTAATTAAGGAAGCGCGCTCTTTGGTATCAACTAATTTAAATTCCCACAACGATAAAAAGAATGTTACTTTTTGCGGTATTGCTGCTTTTGCTGTCGTAATGGGATGGTTTTGTTATGCGGAGTATAAACCCAATTTTCAGGGCAATTTACTGAAAGCTAATATCGAGGCTTTAGCCGATGCAGAACAAAGTGAAATTTGGCATATTGACGGAACTTCAACGACTTACTATAAGGATGGAGTACCACAATATACGGTCATGACTCGAGATTGCACACCGGGGGGCAGTATGCCTTGCACTCCAGCCACTACCACGATCTGGCACAACAAATGACTTTTCCTAATTTATGGATAACGATCATCGAGGGATTCCCGCATGGGAATCCCTTGCAATCTTAATTGTTAATCGGTTATGAAAAAAAGAACGATATGGCTGTCAGTCATGCTTATGGTATGTGGCTCTTGCGGCAGGGTCGCTTCTCCGCCGGATGCTCTGGTGCGGGTAATGGTGGAACCTGATCGGATTACCGATACATTGGGATTGTCGGAACTGTTTAGTCATTACGAATATATTCCCCTTGAAACCGTGCCGGAAGCAATGATAGGTGATGTGACAGGTTT
Source organism: uncultured Rikenella sp. (assembly GCF_947628055.1). GTDB lineage: Bacteria > Bacteroidota > Bacteroidia > Bacteroidales > Rikenellaceae > Rikenella. The sequence continues at coordinate 1,463 of NZ_CANQYJ010000070.1, read as the reverse complement.
GTTGCAGTATAAAGGGGGGTACTTGGTCCGGGACCGGAAAAGTCGAAGAATATTATTTTTCGACGGCAATGGTCGTTATCTTCGGCAGATCGGCCGTAGCGGCAAAGGAGCGGGAGAATACGTCAATATGAATGATATGGTGATCGATCCGTCCGACTCTTCGATCCTGTTGCTTTGTACAGTGCCTAAGAAACTTATTTGGTATGCATCGGACGGTGCTTTCCAACGTGAAGTGCCATTGGATGTGTATGCAGAATCGCTGGAAATTATCGGAGACCGTATTTTTCTGTATGCCAATTCACATTCCGGCAATCAGGACGGTTTCCAAATTTATGCAGTGGATAGACAGGGGCAAAGAAAATCGGAATGGTTACCCTACGGATCCGTCAAAAGTTATCCTATTTCGATGACTGTCAATCATTCCCGGCCATTCTCAAAGTTCAATGATAGTGAAATGCTTTTTTCGATGCCACTGGAAGATAAGATATTCAGTATCTCTGGTGATACTCTTCGAGAGTATCTTATGCTCGATTTCGGAGGTCACAGTCTGTCAGCGGAGTTTATTGAGAAAACAGTCGGTGAAGGGAGTGACCTCGCCTTTACGCTGATGGGAACAGACTACGCTCGTGACCTGCATTATGTCTTCGATAATGGCAAATACATTTTCTTCAATGTGAGTTTTGGGCCCCGGTTGCACCGCTTGGCGTTGCATAAGACAGATACAGCTCTTCGAGCCTGGAATGACGATCTGACGGGTCAATACCCCTCGATTTATGAATGGACAGAAGATGAATTGCTTGGAGCAAAGACAGCCATGGAATTTCTGAAAGATTATGAATCGAGGCAAACCCGCGGTTTGCAATCGTCTGCTGAGGATTCAACCGCCGCCCTTTTAACCGAGGATTCTAATCCGGTAATCATCCATTATATGAAATAGTGGTTTGCAAATTTGTAAAATGTGTCTAAAGTTGTATTTTTCTGCAAATCAAATGATTATACGTATGCAGCGAAACCTTCTGCGTTGAGGAATTAAAAAAATCTGAAAAAAGATTTGCAGGAACGGAAAAGGTCGCTACCTTTGCATCCGCAATCACGGAAACGGACACTCATTCAAACCATCGCTTCGGGGATGGATGAAAGAAAAATGAGAAAAGTTTTTGCAGATTGAAAAACTTGACATACCTTTGTAATCCCTTTCCGCCGGAATCCGGCGAGACTGCGGAAACAAACAGGAGGATACGAACCTTCGGGTCGGAGTTCTTTGAATTACTGTGAAAAGTTAATGATAATTTGTAGTGTAGTACAATTTGTCAATTCCTGATTCCGGCGCCGCGAGGCGAACCGGAACGAAAAAATAATCGGTCAGGCATACTCAAAATATTTTTCATACTATGGAGAGTTTGATCCTGGCTCAGGATGAACGCTAGCGGCAGGCCTAACACATGCAAGTCGAGGGGTAACAT
>NZ_CANQYJ010000069.1 GCF_947628055.1 uncultured Rikenella sp. | reverse complement strand
TGATGTGGCTGCGCATCGGCGCCATACCTGCCCCCCCGCCGATGAAAATCAGCTCTTGGGTGTCCGGCAGGTTGTCCGGCAGGAAGAACTCTCCGTAAGGCCCCGAGATCGTCACTTTGTCGCCCGGTTTTCGGCTGAAGATGTATGACGAGCAGATTCCCGGATTGACTTTCATAAATCCTCCCGTCGCCTTGTCGAACGGCGGGGTGGCGATCCGGATGTTCAGCATGATGATGTTCCCTTCCGCCGGGTGGTTCGCCATCGAGTAAGCCCGGAAGGTCGGTTCCGGATTCTTCGTGGTCAAATCCCACATCTTGAATTTGTCCCAGTCCGGCCGGAATTTCTCATCGACTTCCATATCCGAGAATTTGATCTCGTCGTATTTCGGCACGTCGATCTGGATATATCCTCCGCTCCGGAAGTTGAGCTGTTCGCCTTCCGGCAGCTTGACGACGAATTCCTTGAGGAATGTGGAGATATTCCGGTTGGAAACCACTTCGCACTCCCATTTCTTGACCCCCAGCACTGCTTCCGGCACTTTGATCTTCAGGTCGTTCTTGACTTTGACCTGACACCCTAACCGCCAATGATTCTGTTGTTGTTTGCGGCTGAAGAAGTTGACTTCTGTCGGCAGTATTTCCCCTCCGCCGTCCAGAACCTGGCATTTGCACATCCCGCACGAGCCGCCGCCTCCGCAAGCGGACGGCAGGTAGATCCCCTGTTCGGCCAGTGTGGACAGAAGCGATCCTCCGGTTTCTGCGGTGATCTCTTTTTCGCCGTTGATCGTGATGGTGACGTTGCCCGACGGTGTCAGTTTCTTCTTGGCGAAGAGAAGAACGGCCACCAAGATCAGCGTGAGCGCCGCGAATGCGACGATGGCCGCGACGAGCGTCGGTGTGAGCGTGCTGCTCGCGACGGCTGCTGAAATGATTGTTGCTATCATCGTATCTGTCTGTATGCTTTAGAGTTGGATGCCGAGGAAGATCATGAATGCGATCCCCATCAGGCCGGTAATAATAAACGTAATCCCCACCCCTTTGAGCGGCTTGGGTATGTTGGAGTAGGTCAGTTTTTCGCGAATGGCGGCCATCCCGATAATCGCCAGCCACCAGCCGATTCCCGAACCGAATGCGAATGCCGTGGCTTCGCCGATATTGGCATAAGCGCGCTCCTGCATAAAGAGCGATCCCCCCATAATGGCGCAGTTCACGGCGATCAGCGGCAGGAAAATCCCCAACGAGCTGTATAGTCCCGGTGCGAATTTTTCCACGACCATCTCCACCAGCTGCACGATCGAGGCGATCACGGCGATGAAGATGATGAAGCTCAGGAAACTGAGGTCTACTCCGGACATGGACGGGGAGATCCAGCTCAGCGCCCCCGGTTCCAGTACGAATTTATTGAGCAGGTAGTTGACCGGTACGGTCACGGTCATCACGAAGATCACCGCCAGCCCCAATCCCATCGCAGTCTTGACGGTCTTCGACACGGCGATGTAGGAGCACATCCCGAAAAAGAAGGCGAAGACCATGTTGTCGATAAAGATCGACTTGACAAATATGTTCAGTATGTTTTCCATAATTGATCTCTACTTGTAGATGAGACGGGCTATTTCTCCTGCAGTTCCTTGTTGCGGCTGCGGTGTATCCAGATGATGATGCCCACGATGATCAAGGCCATCGGAGGCAGGATCATCAGGCCGTTGTTGGCGTAGCCGTGGTCGTACAACGATTGCGGGATCACCTGGTAGCCCCACAAGGTTCCCGACCCCAGGAGTTCGCGGAAGAAGGCCACGATCAGCAGGATCAGACCGTATCCCAGACCGTTCCCGATCCCGTCCAAGAACGAGGGCCAGGGCCGGTTCCCCATCGCAAACGCTTCGAGCCGCCCCATGATGATGCAGTTCGTGATAATGAGGCCGACGTAAACCGAAAGCTGTTTGCTGATGTCGTAAACGAATGCTTTGAGCACCTGGTCGACCAGGATCACCAGCGCTGCCACCACCACTAACTGCACGATGATCCGGATCCGCGACGGAATCCCTTTACGCATCAGCGAGATGAGCAGGTTCGAGAATGCGGTCACCACGGTCACCGACAGCGCCATGACGAATGCCGGTTTCATCTTGGCCGTGACGGCCAGCGCGGAGCAAATCCCTAAGACTTGCACCAAAATGGGGTTGTTGCGTCCCAACGGCCCCATCAGGGTGCCCATGTTTTTGGCCGAGAAGAGCGGCTCTTTTTCTTTGGTACTCATTATTTGGATCCTCCTTCCGTCGTTTGTGCGGTTGCTATGCTGTCCGCCGGTGCTGCGGTCGTGTCGGCTACTGGTGCGGCCGGCAGGGTTTCGGCCGCTGCCTGCGATTGCATTTTTTCAAAGAATGGCACGTAGTCGCCCAGGCAAGTGCCGAGCATCGCCTTGACTCCGTTCGAGGTCAGGGTGCCTCCCGAGACGGCATCCACCGCGTAGGGATTGCCTGCCGACGATCCTTTGCCTTTGAGCAGGTCGATGGAGACGAACCGGCCTTCTTTGTCGAAGATTTGTTTGCCGATAAATTGGTTTTCAAAAGATGTGGTGGCGATTTCCGCTCCCAGGCCCGGTGTTTCGCTCTTGTGGTCGAACACGGCCCCGACGATTGTATTGCAGTCTTCGTTCAGGGCGATGTATCCCCACACCGGCCCCCAGAGACCCTTGCCGGTCACCGGAACCACGTATTCGGTCTTCACGCCGCCGGTTTTGCCCGCAGCGTCCGGCACCGAGGCGACGAATACCGGCATCGCTGTCCGTGCCGCGAAAACTTCCGGCAGGTTGTTCAGCGATTCGAGCACTTTTTCGGTCGGTGCATCCGCGGCGGTTCCGGTGGAATCCACGAAAAACGCTTCGGTGATGTATTTTCCGAATTCTTCTTCGATGTATTTATTCTTGTCCGAGACTGTGCCGGCCTGACTGCCTTCGCCGATCGTGCTGAGGATGGCGCCCATCTTTTCTGTTTTGACGTTGGCCTGCTGCATCGGTTGCAGCTTGATGGCGGCAAAGGAGAGCACCGCGGCGACGACTATCACCAGGACGGTCGCGTAGGTGACTATATAGGTATTGCTTTGCTTGTTCATTGTCTGTAATGTGTTATGCGTTGGCTTTGGCCCGTTTCAGACGGCGTTTGACGTTGCCCTGCACCACGTAGTAGTCGATCAGCGGGGCCATGGCGTTCATGAACAGGATGGCGAGCATCATGCCTTCCGGATAGCCCGGGTTCAGCACGCGGGTCATCACGCAGAACACCCCGATCAAGAACCCATAGATGTATTTTCCACGATTGGTTTGTGCGGCGGTCACCGGATCGGTGGCCATGAATACGGTGCCGAATGCAAACCCGCCGATGATCAGGTGGTACCATGCCGGTATGTCCATCAATATATTGGCTCCGATCAGGTTGAACAGGCCGCCCATGGCCAAGCCCCCTGCCACGCAGGATACCATGATCCGCCAGGAGCCTACCCCCGTCCAAATCAGGATGAATGCCCCGATCAGAATCGCCAATGTGGAAGTTTCCCCGATCGATCCTGGAATGAAGCCGTAGAACCAGTCGATCGGCGTGGTGCTCATACTCCAGTCGATGGACTGGGCGCCGCTGGACATGGCCGCCGCAGCATCTCCCAGCGGTGTCGCGCCGGAATAGCCGTCCACGAGTTGCATCCCCGAGGCCGATGCGTTTTTCAGCCCCGCAACCCATACTTCGTTCCCGGAGATAGCGGTCGGATAGGCGAAGAAGATGAATGCCCGCGCCAACAAGGCCGGATTGAAAATATTCATCCCGGTTCCGCCGAACATTTCCTTGCCGACGATCACCGCAAAGGCCGTCGCCACCGCCACGATCCACAACGGGCAGTCCACCGGCATGATCATCGGTATCAACAAGCCGCTGACCAAAAAGCCTTCATTGACTTCTTCGTGTCTGATCTCGGCGAAGAGGAATTCGATCCCCAAGCCCACCACATAAGCCACCACAATAATCGGCAGCACTTTGAGGAATCCGAACCAGAAGTTTTGCATCACGGTGGTGTCGGTCAGTCCCAGCGCGACGTTGTTGTGCTGATACCCGACGTTGAACATCCCGAAGAGCAATGCCGGCAGCAATGCGACAATCACTACCGTCATCGTCCGCTTGAGGTCCATCGCGTCCCGGATATGCGCGCCGCATTTCGTAACGGTATTCGGCACGTACAAGAACGATTCGAACGCTTCGAAAGTAGAGGCGAATTTGCCGTACTTTCCGCCCTTCTCAAAATTGGGCTTTATCTTGTTCAGATAGTTTCTCAGTCCTTTCATAGTCCGCGTGCGTTAGTTGAGTTCTTTGATCATCTGTTCGATCCCGCGCCCCAAGATGGCCTGCCATTCGTTTTTCGACGGGTCGATAAATTCGCACAAGGCCACATCTTCCTCGATCACTTCGTAAATGCCGAGGTTTTCCATCTTGTCTATGTCTCCGGCCAGGATCGCCTTGATGAGGTAGAGCGGATAGATGTTCATCGGCATCACTTTGTCGTAAATCCCGGTCTGCACGAATGCCCGCGGCCCTCCGTTCATATTGGTGTCGAGGTTGTACTTTTTCTTCGGGAACAGCCACGAGAAGTAGCTGTGCGATACCGAGAATTTATTGAACCGCGGCATGGCCCATCCTAAAAGTTCGTATTTGTTTCCTTCCGGAATGACGGTGATCTGGTTGTGGTAGAAGCCGAGATACCCTTCGACTTCATCGAGCGGAACTTTGATCCCGGTCAGCGGATTGCCGCTGATAATCCGCACGTCGTGTCCGTCGGTTTTAGCATCCGTTTCAGGGGTCGTCCGCAGGTTCCCGTCGGTGATCGACGAAATCAGTGCCCCGCTAATTACCTTGAAATAGTGCGGCTTAACAACCTCCGACCCCGTCAAGGCGACGATTTTGCTCATATCGACGGTGCCGGTGAGGAACAGCCGCCCGATCATGGCCACGTGCTGCAGTTCCACTGTCCAGACGATGTCGCCTTTGGCGATCGGATCGATCTGGGAGATTTGCACGCCGACATTCCCTGCCGGATGCGGCCCTTCGATATGGTGCACTTCGGCCTGTTTGATCCTGCTCAGTACGCCTGCCGTCGTATCGGTACCGACGGTCAGGTGTACTTTCCCGTCGGTCAGTTTTTTGAGCGCTTCCAGTCCGGCGATGATATGTTCGCCTTGATCTTGCACCAGAAAGTTCAGGTCTGGGGCCAGCGGAGCGGTGTCCAGACCCGAGACGAAAATGGCTTTCGGTGTCGTGTCGCTTTGGGCGATGATCCCGAAAGGCCGCTGGATGAGCATCGGCCAGAAACCGGCCCGCAGCAAAGTGTCTTTCACTCGTTCGCGGGTAAGCTCCTGTATCGGGCATACGTCAAAGTGCTCACTCTGATTTTCTCCGTCGGGTGTCACGACGACACTCAGGATTTTGCGCTTTTCGCCGCGGTTGATCGCGCCGACCGCACCGCTGACCGGCGAGGTGAAGAGCACCTCCGGATGCTCTTTCGAGAAAAAGAGCGGACTGCCGGCTTTGACCTTGTCACCAACCTTGACGAGCAGTTTGGGGGTCACACCGCGGTAGTGGTCCGGCACCAGCGCGTAGCTGGCGGCGGCCGGACATTTGGTGAGCACCCTTTCGGCAGCGCCGATCAGGTTAATGTCGAGACCTTTGCGTAGTTTGATTACTTTCGACATATCGGTTATTGAGTTGTTGTTTTGGAATCTCTGTCTGCGGCTCTCTGCCTATCGGGTATAGCGGTAGGTGCGTCCGTCGGCGCCCGTCACGTCTAACTGCGCCGGCGCGCCGGTGTCCCCCAGCGCCTCGACCCGTCCCACGATCTGCGCTTTGACGCCCAGCGAGTCGGCGATATGGATCATATCCGCCGCTGCACCGGTGTCCGGCACGTACAGTTCCATCCGGTGCCCCATGTTGAACACTTTGTACATCTCCTCCCACGGCGTCCCGGACTGTTCCTGAATGATCTCGAACAGCGGGGGCACCGGCAGCAGGTTGTCTTTTATGATATGCAGCCCGTTGTTGGCGAAATGCAGAATCTTGGTCTGCGCCCCGCCCGTGCAGTGGATCATGCCGCAGATATGTTTCCGCCCCACTTCGTTCAGGATGCTCGTAATGACCGGGGCATAAGTCCGTGTCGGCGACAGCACCAAGCGCCCCATGTCCATCTCTTTCGGCAGACCATCCGCTGCGTTTCCCGCACCGAGATACTTGGCCGGCACCGGATCGGTCAGGTCGAATGAGCCGGTATAGACCAGGTCGGCCGGAATCCCGCCGTCGTAGGATTCCGGGTAACGTTCCGCCATGTGCCGGCCGAACACGTCGTGCCGGGCGGATGTCAGCCCGTTGCTTCCCATCCCTCCGTTGTAAGAGGTCTCGTATTTCGCCTGCCCGTACGAAGCCAGCCCGACGATCACGCATCCCGGGGCAATCCGATCGTTCGTAATCACTTCGTTGCGCTGCATCCGAGCCGTCACCGTCGAGTCCACGATTATGGTCCGCACCAAATCCCCCACATCCGCCGTCTCCCCGCCCGTGGATCGGATATTCACCCCGTAGTCCCGCATGGTTTGCAGGAATTCTTCGGTGCCGTTGATGATCGCTGAGATCACTTCGCCCGGAATCAGGCGTTTGTTGCGCCCGATGGTGGACGAGAGAATGATGTTGTCGGTGGCTCCGATGCAGAGCAGGTCGTCGGTGTTCATCACCACGGCGTCCTGTGCCACGCCTTTCCACACGTCGAGGTCGCCGGTTTCGCGCCAATACATGTAGGCCAGCGACGATTTGGTGCCGGCCCCGTCGGCGTGCATGACCAGGCAGTGCTGCTCGCTGCCGGTGAACCAGTCCGGGATCACTTTGCAGAAAGCCTTGTCGAACAGGCCTTTGTCGATGTTTTTGATCGCTTGGTGGACGTCTTCTTTGCCGGATGAAACTCCGCGGCCCGCGTAACGTGAATGGTCTGCCATTGGGTATGCCGTTTTTGACGAGCGCAAAGTTATTCATTTTTTTTGTTTTACATGTGAATAAGTTAACAGTTCTTCGTCGTTTTATCGGTTGCTGTATTTCAATTCGGTGCGCGGGGGGAAGTGTGGCCGGAAAAGGATATATTTGCATAGTTAACAGACCAGGAGATTTCGGGGTATGGGTACAAACAGGCAGGAAGCGGTTTTCGAGCTGGTGCGCGGCATGAGCAAGGCGGAGAAGCGGAATTTCAAGCTCTATGCTGCGCGCAGTGCGGCGAATCAGGATGCGAAGTTCATCGCTCTGTTCGATGCGTTGGACGGGATGGAGGAGTATGATGAGGCCCGGGTGCTCAAAAAATCGGGGATCAAGAAGGAGCAGCTGCCTAATATGAAGGCGTATCTCTATCGGCAGATCTTGGTCAGCGTGCGGCTGCTCAATGTGCAGCATATCGGGGTGATGGAGATCCGCCAGATGATCGATTTCGCCCGCATTCTGTACGATAAAAGCATGTTCCGGCAGGCGCTCCAGATGCTGGGCAGGGCGAAGGAGATGGCGCTGGAGTACCAGAATTTCACGCTGGCATTGGAGATCGTGGAGTTCGAGAAACGGGTCGAGTCGCTGCACATGAATCGCAGCGCTACGGACCGGGCGGGGGAGTTGAGCGACCAGGCGGAGTCTTTGGCGAAGCGGATCGCCAATATCAACGGGTTGTCGAACCTTTCGGTGCAGCTTTACAGCTTGAATCTCCAGCTGGGCTATGTCCGCAGCGAGAAGGATCGCAAACTGGTGACCGATTTCTTTAAAATCCGGTTGGACGGGTACGATGACCGGGGGATGAGTTTCCACGAGCGGCTCTATCTCTACGAGGCCCGGATGTGGTACAGTTATATCCGGCATGATTTCGTGATGTGCTACCGTTATGCTCTTCGGTGGGTGGGGTTGTTCGACGAGAAACCGGATCTGATTTCGGCTTATTACGATCATTATGTGCGGGCGGTGTCGCGTCTGCTGGACGTGCTTTTCATGACGCGCCGACACGACCGGATGGTGCAGGTGGTGGAGAAATTCGAGCGCGAGTTGCCGAAGATCAGCCCGATGACCGATAATCTGGTCATTGTTTCGACGTTGTGTCTGTTGCAGGCCAAGATCAATGTTCATTTCTTGGAGGGGAGTTTTGCCGAGGGGGTGGAGCTGGTGTCGCAGGTGGACGAGTTCCTGAAAAAGTATGGCCGCAGTGTGGACGAGCATTACCGGATGCTGCTTTCTTACAAGATTGCCTGCATGTATTTCGGCAACGGGGAGTATAAGAAGTGCATGGGGTATTTGCATACGATCATTTCGATTCCCAATCCGCAGTTCCGGCGCGATTTGCAGGTCTTTTCCCGAATCCTCCACCTGATCGCGTCTTACGAGGCGGGTGAGGATTATTCGCTGGAGTACCAGATCAAAAATGTCTATGCTTTCGTGGTGAAGGTCAATGATATGCATTCGGTGCAGCACGAAATCATCACTTTCCTCAAGCGGATCCCGCATACGTATGCTTCGGATTTCAAAGGTGAGTTGATCCGGCTGTATGAACATCTGAAGCCGTTCGAGAGCCATCCGTATGAGCGGCGGCCGTTTTTTTACCTGGATATTATTTCGTGGCTGGAGAGCAAGATCAAGAATATTCCGATCGCGGAGATTATCCAGCGGAAGTATCGGAATGAGCGGCGGGGAAAGTAATTCGGGGGCTTAACTGTTTCTCGGATGCTGCTGGGCGGGGCTGGAGTGTTTTCGGTCTCGAAACGGCAGAGGGTCTGGCAGGGGGTAATGACACTTCGGCGTGGCGCGGCCTGCCTGTCCCGAGGGCGGTTGCATATTTTAGGGTAATTATGGCCTGGTTCGGGTGCCGAATTGCGCCAGCGCGCGAGTGCTGGAGTAGGAAATCGTAGGTACTTTTGCCGCTCATGCCGCGAAGCACTTAGTTTTTAAGAAAACCTTTCTTTGCAACCCTCATGCCGGGCGAGCACTTTCTTTCTTGGGTGACCAAGAAAGAAAGCAAAGAAGTCACCGGGAATCGGTTTCGCCTTATCGAAGCCCGCGCACCCGCACGGGCTTCTCAAGTCAAAACGCGACATTCCCGGGTCTGCCGTGTCTACCCCGCTTGTTGCGCACGCGAAAGCCTTTCCGGAAACGTCGTGTTTTGCCTTGAGAAAGCCGGGCTGAACGAGCGGCTTTCGACAAGGCGAAACCGGCTGGAGGCACTTTGGCTTCGCCTTCCTTCTGGCGCCTCGGCCATTCGAGCAAGCTCGATGGCACTTGGCTGCTGCGCCGGTTCTTTGTCTACTTTCTTTGGTGGCAAAGAAAGTAGAAGCCCCGCCGGTTTGAGGCGGCTAAGGAAAAAGTGCCTGCCCGGCATGAGGGCTGTAAAAAAGTTTCTTATAAAGAACAAACGCCTCGCCGGATAGAAACGATTACCGAAAAACAGCCCGCCGGCCCGAAGCGACAAAAAACGTACTAAAAAGTTTTGCATGTTCGGCCTGCGCGCTCCGGGGGTGGGTCGAAGGCCCAGCGCGCAAGGCCGGCGTTCCTCTCGGAACGCACTATTACTGTAACTACCTTAGCTTCTCCCCCAAAAAGCTCGATGCAAGAGGACTGCGGAGCCTAAGATGTCAAGTAATTACAGCTCGGCACCCGAATCGGGAACTTGTTCTGTCTTAGGGGGTGGGCACGAGGCCAAATAAACAGAGCTTTTTATCGTACGAAAAAAAGCAGGAACCCGTTCACGGATTCCTGCAAATACACAATTACAGCCGACCAGCCGACAACAAAAAGCACCTACGCCCTCACCTGAGCCCCCGTCGCCCGCGTCAGCGCCGCCGCAATATTTCCCATAATCCGATCGATCTCCGTATCCGTCAAAGTCTTGGTCGTATCCTCGATCACAAAATTCAGCGCATACGACTTCTTGCCCTCCGGCAGCTTGTCCCCCTCGTAAACATCGAACAAGCCCACCGACTTCAGCAGTTTACGTTCCGCCTTGCCCGCCGCCTCACGCAGCTGCGAGAACGTCACCCCCTTGTCCACCAACAGCGCCAGATCGCGTTTCACTTCCGGATACTTCGGCAACTCCGCCGCCTTCACCCGAACAGTCTCCACCACTTTCTGAAGCTGAGCCACATTCATCTCCATATAGTAGACCGGCTGTCTCAAGTCGAACATCGTCCGAGCCAACTTATTGGAAACGATCCCCATCTCGAACAGCTTCTTGCCCCGGATCATATAAGCCACCGCTTCCGAATAGAGGTCGCTCGCCAAAGTATCATAATACCCCTCGTAAATATTGACCCCCAGCCGCTGCAACAGCTGTTCCGTCAGGTATTTGACCGTAAAGAAATCCGACATCTGCGGTTTCGGCCGGTTCCAGTTCGGCTGCCGCTCCTGCCCCGTCACCGTGACCGCCAGCCGGTATTCCTCACGATACGGCCAGAGCGTACCCTTCTCACCTTCCGGAAGCGAAGCCGCCTTTTGCGGATCGAAGAAATAGCAATTCCCGAACTCGAACAGCCGCAAATCCCCGTTCCGCCGGTTCACATTCAGCGCCACCGCCTCCAACGCGTTGAACAGCAGCGTCTGCCGCATCACGTTGAGCTCGTTGCTCAGCGGATTCAGGATCCGCACGCAATTCTCCGCCGGATAAGAAGAGGTCAGCCCCTCGTAGTAAGCCGCCCGGGTCAGCGAATTGCTCATAATCTCGACACAGCCCTGTCCCACCAGCAGGTTCGCCGCCGCCTCGATCATCCGGCCCGCCGTCTTCTGGTTCCCATACGTGATGACATTCTTGATATAGTGCGGATTAGGCACCCGGTTGAACCCGTAGATGCGCAGGATTTCCTCCGCTACATCCGCCTCGCGCTGCACGTCCACCCGATACGCCGGCACCGCAATATCCAGCAACACATCCCCGCTGTGATCCTCCGCCACCGTTTCTCGCCGGATTTCGATTTCCAGCCCGACAAGAATAGCCTTGGCCATATCGGTCGGAATCTCCGCCCCGATCAGCCGGTTGATGCGCCCCAGATTCACCTGAAACTCAAACGGCCCGATCGGTTTCGGATAAATATCCACCACCTCCGAAGCCACGATCCCGCCGGCCAATTCCCCGATCAGCAAAGCCGCCCGCCGCAAGGCATAAGCCGCCATATCCGGATCCGCCCCCCGTTCGTACCGGAACGAAGCATCGGTGCTCAGCCCGTGTCTCCGCGCGCTCTTGCGCACCGTCACCGGATCGAAATAGGCCGCCTCGATAAAAATATCCGTCGTCGTGTCCTGCACCCCGCTCTCCATCCCGCCGAACACTCCCGCCAAGCACATCGGCCGCCGTTCGTCGCAGATCATCAAATCCTCACCCGACAACGTGCGTTCCACGCCGTCGAGGGTCGTGAACGGTTCCCCCTCCGTTGCCCGCCGCACCACGATCTTATGCCCTCCGATCTTCGCCACGTCGAACGCATGCAGCGGCTGCCCGCACTCGTACATCACGAAATTGGTCACATCCACCGCATTATTTTTCGGGTTCATCCCGATGGCCCGCAGCCGCTGTTGCAGCCACTCCGGACTGGGGCCGATCTTCACCCCTTTCATCGTCACCCCCATGTACCTCGGCGCCCCTTCCGGATCCTCGACGGTTACCGAAACCGGCAAAGCCGTCGGGTCGTCCACCCGGAACCCCGACACGTCGGGCAACGCGGCTTTCACGATATGCCCCCCGCCATTCGCGGTCAGGTACGCGGCCAAATCGCGCGCCACCCCGTAGTGCGAAGCTGCGTCGATCCGGTTCGGGGTCAGCCCGACTTCAAACGCATAATCGTCCTGCAACTGATAAACTTCCGCGGCCGGTGTCCCTGCCGGCACTGCCGAATCGAGTACGATAATCCCGTCATGGGAGGTCCCTACGCCGATCTCGTCTTCTGCACACAGCATCCCGAACGATTCGACGCCGCGTATTTTCGATTTCTTGATTTTGAATCCTTCTTCTTCGCCTGTGGGATAAAGTGTCGTACCGATCTGCGCCAAAATGACTTTCTGCCCTGCCGCCACATTGGGCGCGCCGCATACCACTTGCAACGGCTCTGTGTCCGCGCCGGTCGAAACGGTGGTGATATGCAGATGATCGGAATCGGGATGATCTGTGCAACTCAATACTTCGCCTACGACTAATCCTTGCAATCCGCCGCGTATGCTCTCGACTTTTTCGATCCCTTCGATCTCTAACCCTGAGGCGGTCAGGATCGCTGCGGCTTGCTCTGCTGTCAGATCGGTCTGAATATAATCTTTTAACCAGTTGTACGAAATTTTCATCTTAACAATCCTATTAATTTATCCGTTCGTTTCATTTCTACCCTATGTTCGAGGGAACTGTTCTCTTTGTGAACAAAGAGAACCAGAAAAACTTTTTGAGATGCTTGCGCATCTCTTGAGCCTGCCGGGTACCCTTGTCTTTGATTTGTCGGGGTGCGGGGAATCGGGCCGATATGATGAGGCTCGTACCTAATCGGCCCGATTCCCGCGCCCCGAACCAAACTCAATGCAAGAGGACTGCGGAGCGTAAGGAGTAGCGCAGCTATCTGAAAGTTTCTTTGGTTCTTTCTTTCCAAAGAAAGAACAGTCACTCACAGTAGGGTAGTGATTAAACGAACGGTCAAAATTTAAGAGGTGTAAAGGTATGAAAATTATTTCAAACGATTACGTAAGAGTTCCAGCATCGCCTCATTGGCAGGCGAGTGCAGCGAAGATTGCACACGCGTAGCGATTTTCAGCGCCCCCTCTTTCGCCTCCCGCGAGCCCCGAGCCGCCACGACATCCAGCGACACGGCCAGCGGCAAATGGTACGCCTCCGGCACCATATCCAGCAGCAGGCCCAGACGGGCCACGAACAAAGAGAGATCCTCCCCCTCCCGCAACACCGCCACGTCCGCCATCGACCGCAACGCCAACGCCGGCGGCAAGCCCAGGTTTTCAGCCGTGCTCACCATCCCCTCCGCCACATCCGCATCATACGGCATGTTTCCCACCGTATACGGCAGCATCGACTGCAACAACGCCTCCGCCAGCACCGCGTCCACCTTCTCCCGTCCCATCTCCCGCCGGAACAGATCGGCATGCGAGACCAGATACTCGAACGCCGGCGATCCGAAACGCGTCACCACACTATTCTCGAACATCGGCCAGACCACATTATTGGCCACCTCCTGCGGCAGCCGGCCGGCCAGAAACCGGGTCACCGCCGCGTCCGTCGCTTCCGGATCCGACTGCTCAGCCGCCGCATACACCTGCCGAAGCCGCCACGTGCCCGCCCCCTGCACCGCCATCAGGATCGTCCGGAGCCGCTGCCCGAAATCTTCCGCATC
>NZ_CANQYJ010000068.1 GCF_947628055.1 uncultured Rikenella sp. | reverse complement strand
CAGAGCGGGCTTGCACGCTTTGCCGAGCGGCGAGGAGGAAAACGAGCGTAGCGAAGTTAAAGAGAACAGTTCTATACTGAACACGCACAATAAAACCTACAATTAACAAAAACATTTGACCCTATGTTCATCGTCATCGAAGGGCTCGACGGCGCAGGCAAATCCACCCAAGTGGCACTTATCCGCCGCCTGTTCGAGAAACAGCACCGCAGAGCAGTCGAATACCTCCACTTTCCGCGGTTCGACACCCCGGTTTACGGCGATCTGATCGCCCGGTTTCTGCGCGGCGAATTAGGGACACTCGACCAAGTCGATCCTTATTTGGTCGCCCTGCTCTACGCCGGCGACAGACAGGAATCCGCCCCGCTCATCCGCCAGTGGCTGAACGACGGCAAAACAGTCATTGTAGACCGGTACGTCTACTCCAATATCGCCTACCAATGCGCCAAACTCCCGGCCGAGCCGGCTGGCGGAGAACGTGCCGCGCTTAAGGACTGGATACTGCACCTCGAATACGAGCATAACGGCATTCCGCGACCGGATCTGTCCTTGTTTCTGGACGTCCCGTTCGCCTTTACCGAAAAAAAACTCGCCGAGCAACGCCAAGGCGAAGACCGGGATTATCTGAAAGGCAAAGCAGACATCCATGAAGCCTCTTTGACCTTGCAACAGAACGTGCGGGAAATCTATCTCTCCTGCGCAGCAGACGACCCCACCTTCCGAGTGATCGGCTGCAGCGACCCGAAAAGCGGGAAAATGCTCGCACCAGAATTGATTTTCAACAAGATAGCCGATGAAATATCTCGACACTTTTAAAGAACGGCACCCCAAAGCCGCACACCACATCTCCCGCAAACTGGTCACCGCGGCCCGGTATCTTCTGGCCGCACTGTTTATTCTTTCAGGGGCCTCGAAAGCCATCGACCCGTTCGGACTTTCCATTAAATTGGGAGAATACTTTTCCGCCTTCGGGCTGGATTTTCTGCGGATTTTCGACGATATAGGAGCGATTCTGCTGCCATCGGCAGAACTGCTGATCGGCTTCATGCTGCTGAGCGGCATTTCGCGACGCGCAGCCGCTTGGTACGCATTCGTCGGGATGACCTTTTTCACACTGCTGACCCTGTGGCTCGCCATAGCCAACCCGGTGAGCGACTGCGGCTGTTTCGGCGACTTAGTGCACCTCACCAACTGGGAAACCTTCTTCAAAAACCTAATCTTCTATCCGTTCGCCATTATCGTATTCTTGGCACGGAACAGCCAGCGGCAGCTCAACCCATCGCCTTTGCGGACTGCCGTGACCTATGCCATACTGGCGCCTTTGAGCCTGGGGCTGAGCATCTATTGCTACAGCTACCTGCCGCCGATAGATCCCACCCCATTCAAGACCGGCGTCAACATTCTCCACGCCATGACCGTGCACGAGAATGACACGCAAACCGTCTTAGTTTACAGAAACCGGCAGGACGGCACCCTGCAAGACTTTGCCATTGAAGACACCACGTGGTACGACTCCTCGCGATGGGAATACGTCGATACGAAGACCACCGGCCGGAGCACCGCACCGGAAATCAAAGCCGTACCGATGTTTGAAGGGAACATCGACCGGTCGGACGAGATACTGGAACGCAAAGGATACACCCTGCTGTTCGTAATCAACGACTACGATCCGCGCTACGAACCGGACATGTTCATGCTGGCAGACTATATCCACCGGTACGGCGGGCGGGCGGTGGCGCTCAGCGCCGCATCGCTGCCCGCATCGCTGGCCGAGAACGGGATCGAGCCGCTCAGCAGCGATTACACAGTACTGCGCACCATGATCCAGCACCGGACAGGCGGCGCCCTATTGCTCCACGACGGAACCATTCTGGACAAATGGCCCATGAACCGCCTGCCCCACTGGGAAGAGACCGCCCACGATCCGCTCAGCAACGTGCTGACCGACAACCGGATCGACCGCGAGAAACTCCTCAGTCTGCTTTTCGCCTTGGGCATAGCCGTTATCGCCGTATCGACCGTAAGACCTCCCGTGCGGTAAAAGTTCGGCCATTTGCAGAGAGCTGGCGTAATTTTTGCTAAATTAGCAAACCGTTGAAACCTTTTTTCGTATGAACATTACCTCCGGAAACATCCTGCTTATCGGATCGATTCTTCTGTTTATAAGCATCTTAGCAGGTCAGCGGGCCTATCGGTTCGGCATTCCCGCCTTAGTGCTGTTCCTGGCCGTAGGCATGCTCGCCGGAACAGACGGTATCGGAGGCATCAATTTCAACAACCCCGGCATCGCCCAGTTCATCGGCGTGATCGCCCTGAACTTCATCCTTTTCTCAGGCGGTCTGGACACAGAATGGAAATCCGTGCGGCCAGTCATGTGGCAGGGGACGATCCTTTCGACAGTCGGCGTACTGCTCACCGCCATCTCCACCGGGCTGTTCGTCCACTGGGTAGTGCCCGGATTCTCGCTTTTTGAAGGACTGCTGCTGGGGTCCATCGTCTCCTCGACAGACGCAGCAGCCGTCTTTTCGATCCTGCGCTCCAAAAACCTCCGATTGAAACACAACCTGCGCCCGATCCTCGAATTCGAGAGCGGGAGCAACGACCCGATGGCCTATCTGCTGACCATCACCTGCTTAGGACTGATTATCAATCCCGGTTCATCGGTATCGGGAGCAATCGTCAACTTTTTCGTCCAGATCATCGTGGGCGGCGGGGCCGGCGTCCTGTTCGGGATGGCCATGGTCTGGATCGCCCGGCACGTCAAGTTGGGATATATGGGCCTTTACTCCGTGATGATCATCGCCCTGATGTACTTCACCTACGCCGTTACGGACAAGATCGGCGGCAACGGATTCCTGGCCGTATACTTAGCCGCCCTGTGGCTGGGGAACCACAAAATCCCGCACCGGACAGCCATACTCAACTTTTACGACGGATTCGCCTGGCTCATGCAGATCATCCTGTTCCTCACCCTCGGCCTGCTCGTTTTCCCGAGCCAGATCGTGCCGGTCATCGGAGCAGGACTGTTAGTCTCGGCCTTTATGATCCTCGTGGCACGGCCGGTGAGCGTTTTCCTGTCGCTGCTATTCTTTAAAATGCCATTGCGGAGCAAAACCTTCGTCTCATGGGTCGGATTGCGCGGCGCCGTGCCGATCGTGTTCGCCACCTACCCGCTGATCGCCGGCATCGACAAGGCAGGCATGATCTTCAACATCGTCTTCTTCATCTCGCTGACCTCCATCTTGGTGCAGGGCACTACCCTGCCCCGGTTCGCCAAATGGCTGAAAGTCTCCGAACCGGAAGAAAAGATGATCGGGCAGAAACCCGAGATCGACCCATCCGAAGTTTCCGACCTGATCGAAATCACCGTAGCCCGCGGCAATGCGTATACGGGCCGTCCCGTGGCCGAAGCACCGTTCCCGGACGGAGCCAGAATCACCCTGCTCAGGCGCGGCGACGACCACATCATCGTCACGGGATCGACCGTCCTGGAAGCCGGCGACCGGCTGATCGTCGCCAGCCAGAACCGCGAAGCCGCGGAACAAGTCTACCAACTGTTCACCCTGACAGACGAAACGGATCAATGACAGAACATCTTTCTTCCCGTCCGGATTGGGTTCGTACAAAAATTTATTTACATTTGTAGCTGTTTTTGAAACGTAAAAGACCCTTAAAACATGAAAAGAGTTTTAGTTGCAACGAGCGGCGGCGACTGCCCCGGCTTGAATGCAGTGATCCGCGGCGTGGTGAAGCGCGCAGCGCAGGAAGGGGATTGGGAAGTGCTTGGGAGTATCCAGGCATATAACGGTATCCTGTGGGAACCTACCGAAGTCAAGATTCTGGATGAAGCGGCCGTAGCCGGGATTCACTACCGGGGCGGCACGATCATAGAAACCACGAACAAGGGGGGGCCATTCGCTTGGCCGGTGTATAACAAGCACCTCGGCCAGTGGGAATACGTCGACCGTTCGGACGAAATGATCCGCAAATTGCAGTATATGGGCGTCGATGCCGTCATTTCGATCGGCGGGGACGGATCGCAGCGCATCTCGCAGAAACTTCAGAGCCAGGGGCTGGATATCGTAGGGGTGCCGAAGACGATCGACAACGACCTGTCGGCGACCGACTTTACCTTCGGATTCCAGACCGCGGTGCAGATTGCGACCGATGCGGTGGACAAATTGGTTACCACGGCGGCTTCGCATAACCGGACATTCATACTGGAAGTGATGGGACGGAATACGGGATGGATCGCCTTGCATGCGGCTATTGCCGGGGGGGCGGACGTCTGCCTCATTCCGGAAATTCCGTACGACATCAACGTCGTACTCGAAAAACTCAACAAACGATACAACTCAAGGAATCGCGGATCGGCGATCATCGTGGTGGCCGAAGGGGCGGTTCCGAAAGACGGGACGGTGCATGCCGCGGCAGCGACGGAAGTCGGATATGAGAATGTCAGACTCGGCGGGATCGCTTACGACCTGAGCAGACAACTCAAAGCCGCAGGCTTCGAGCCGGACATCCGGGAAACGGTGCTGGGGCATATCCAACGGGGAGGAGTGCCGATTGCATACGACCGGGTGCTGGCGACCCAGTTCGGGGTCAAAGCATTTGAATACGTGCTCGAAGGGAAATTCGGACACATGGTATCGTACCGGCATCCGGACATTATCGCCGTACCGTTTGAAGAAGCGGTGGGACAATGCAAATATGTGCGGCCGGACAGCGACATCGTGAAAACGGCCAGAGGCTGCGGGATCAGCTTCGGGGATTAACCGGCACAACGAATATTCACCTCAGCCCCGTTTCCATTATTATCAATGGAGACGGGGCTTTTCTTTTGATATTCTCCGAAAAAAAACTACATTTGGGTACTATGAAAATGCGCCTCACTCCCCTATTGTCGGCAATCGTCTGCACGCTCGCAGTTACCGTCGCAGAAAGCCGGGCCCAACAGATTATCGAAACGGAGCCCTTGGCTCCGTTCACCACCTTGAGCATCGACGGGCCAGTCAAGATCGAACTGATTCCGGCCGAAGAAAACCGGCTGCAAATCATGCTGTGGGGGATCGACGCCAAAGGCATTCACTGGCGGATCAAGGACAACACACTGATAATCAACACACGGAAAGGGCTCGTCAACAAACGGGCCTATGCCGACATCAAGCTCTACTACAGGGAACTGAACCACATCGTCATGACCGGCGGCGAAGTCACGGCCAAAGACCCGATTGTGTGCGCCAGCCTCTACATCGAAGCGGAGAGCTCCTCCGGCAAGATGGACCTGACGACGGAATGCAACGACGTGACCATTCATACCAGCGGAGACAATACCGTCAAGGTGAGCGGCATGGCGGAATACGCCACCTACCAGGCCAAATTGGGAAGCCGGATCGAATGCTTGGAACTTTCGGCGGGGAACGTCACCGCAACCGCTTCGGGGAAAGCCGAGATACAGCTGCGGGCGAACGAACAGCTCGATGCACGGGCCGTGACGGGCGCCAACATCTTCTTCGTCGGCGAACCGGTCACCCTCCACATCAAAAAGGCGACCATGGGCGGCGTGGAATCGATCAACAACCTATAAAATTTCCCTCTTAACCAACCACCTACCGGCATGCTCGTCAAGACCTACAGCAGCACCGTGGAAGGGATCGACGCCCGAACCATCACCGTCGAAGTCAACCTTTCTCCAGGAATACGATTTTTGGTAGTCGGCTTGCCGGACAATGCCGTCAAGGAGAGCCAGCAGCGCATCACGGCCGCTTTCGCCAACAACAAACTGCACATGCCGGGCTTCAACATTCTGGTCAATATGGCACCGGCCGACATGCGGAAAATCGGATCGCACTACGACCTGCCGATCGCCGTGGGGATACTGGCGGCTTCCAAACAGGTGGCGGCGGAACCCATGCTCGGAAAATACATCCTCATCGGAGAACTCTCGTTAGACGGGACACTGCTGCCGGTGAAAGGGGCGCTGCCGATCGCCGTACAGGCATGGAAAGAGGGATTCGAGGGGATTGTCCTGCCGGCGGCGAATGCACGGGAGGCAGCTGTGGTTCAGAACCTAAAGGTCTACGGCGTCGATCATTTGATGCAAGTCGTCGCACTCTTGAACGGCGAATCGGATCTCCAGCCGACGACGATCGACACGCGGGCGGAATACTTTTCCAGACTGGACGATTTCGACATGGATTTTCAGGATGTCAAAGGACAGGGAGAAGTCAAGCGGGCGCTGGAAATTGCAGCGGCAGGCGGGCATAACGTGCTGATGATCGGGCCGCCGGGAGCGGGGAAAAGTATGCTGGCCAAGCGGATGCCGACCATCACGCCGCCGATGACGCTGGCCGAAGCCTTGGAAACTACGAAGATACACTCCGTGGCGGGGAAGCTGGGGGATGACAGCCGCGGAGGATTGCTGACCGCACGACCTTTTCGGGCGCCGCACCATATCACGTCCGAAGTGGCGTTGGTGGGCGGGAGCGTACCGCCGCAGCCGGGGGAAATCTCATTGGCACACAACGGGATACTCTTTTTAGACGAACTCCCGGAGTTCAACCGGAAAACGTTGGAAGTGCTGCGGCAGCCGCTCGACGAAAAACGGATCACCATTTCAAGGGCGAAATATAGTGTCGATTACCCGGCCAATTTCATGCTGATCGCAGCGATGAATCCCTGTCCGTGCGGCTACCGGACCCATCCGGACAAAGTCTGCACCTGTACGCCGGCAGCGCAGGCCAGGTATATGAGCAAGATTTCAGGCCCCTTGATGGATCGGATCGACATACAAGTCGAAGTCATTCCCGTGGCGGTGGAGAGTATGACGCGGCAGCTGCGCGAAGGGGAGACCAGTGCGCAGATCAGAAAACGGGTCACCGCGGCACGGGAACGGCAGACCCGGCGACTGCAAAGGGACGGGTATGCACAAACCCATTGCAATGCCATGCTGACGCCGGAACAGATAGAACGATACTGCCGTCTGGACGACGAAAGCATCGAACTCGTGCAGAATGCCATGACAACGATGGGACTTTCGGGAAGGGCTTACGACCGGATTTTAAAAGTGGCCCGGACAATCGCCGATCTGGCAGGAGCTGAAAATATCGCAGTCGATCATGTCGCCGAAGCGATCCAGTACCGAAGCTTAGACTGCAATCACCTGTCCGATAATTAACACTCCATTCGATACGGCCGAATGGCACGATTCACCCGGGCCAATACCCCACTCCTCGAACCGACTGTCGCCTATATTGCCGGCATTCTCTCCTTCACACGCTCCGGCCTGGCCGGAAACGGCGTGACCTCTTGTTTCGTCATCGGCCTCCTCCTGCTCCTCATTCCACTCACCAAATACCGGTACTTCAACCGGATAGCTTCATGGCAGCGCATACTGGTCTGGAGCTTGTTCTTCGGTGCGGGCTGCACCTTATCCGCCGCAAATCGGATCGACCCGGCACCGGCTCACGAGCACCACGGCGAACGGCTCACTTTTCTGGGGCGTGTGGAGACCATTCCGCAAACCCGAGGACGATGGAACCGCAGCGAAGCGACCCTGTTCTGCTTCGCCGACAGCACCAGCGGAGAGTGGATACCGCTCGGTCAGCTGAGAATCAGACTGTATGCCGATACTTCGGGCCGCAATCCGGCGTTAGCGATCGGCGATCTCATCCGATTGCGGGGCAGGCTCTATGCCGCCGATACATCCGGATACGATCTCTATATGCTGCGCACCCGCGGAATCGCCGCCCGTTGTTTCGCCTGGACAGTAGTCCGAATCGACCGCGACACCACCCTCAGGACACGCATCGAACTATTGCGCAACCAGCTGGGAAACAAACTCTTATCACCAGACCGGGCCGAAACGGACGACGCCGGAAGCATCATGCAGGCATTAGCCGTCGGCGATCAGTCCGACATCGACCCGCAGCTGCGGAACAGCTACTCCCGCGCCGGCGTCGCCCACCTGCTCTCGGTCTCCGGGCTGCATGTAGGCATTATCTTCATGATACTCAACCTCTTGTTCGGATGGATACGGCTGTTGCGGCGGGGATACATAACGCTCGGCATTCTTGTCATCCTATGCCTGTGCGGATACGCCGTTCTGACAGGCCTATCCCCGTCCGTGATCCGGGCCGTGATTATGTTCTCCCTCTTGCAGACCGGCCTGATGCTGTCGCGCTACACCAACAGCCTCAACACGTTATGCGCCGCAGCCTTAGTCATTCTGCTCTGGAACCCCTATTACGTCTACCACATCGGCTTCCAACTGTCGTTCGCCGCCATGGTCGGCATCATCACCCTGTACCGCCCGATTGCCCGGCTTGGGATACCGCGCCATGCTGTATTGCGCTGGCTCTGGTCGCTGACCCTCATCGGACTGACCGCTCAGATCGGCACCTTTCCATTGGTCATGTACCACTTCGGACAACTCCAGATCGCCGGTCTTCTGCTCAACCCATTGATCTGGTTCACCGTGCCGGCAATTATCGGCGGCTCGCTACTCTATCTCGCCACCGATTGGCAACGGGTTTACGAATGGACACACCTCGTCGCCGATTGGCAGAACACCGTCATTACCCGGATGGCCAGCCACCCGTGGATAGCCGTCACCGGAATCGAGCTGAACGAATGGGGCTGTGCAGCCATCTATGCTGTCATCATCGCCCTGATCGTATGGATCAACCGCCGGGAGCCGGCGAAGACCCGATCCTACTTTTGGGATTCGGCCGACACACAAACGTTGAGCCGGCGCAAAGCGAAATGACGGGAATCGCCCCATCCGTTATCCAGCGCCACGTTGAATCCCTGCAAATCCATATCCTGCAACGGCTTGTTATCGTACAGTTTATAATCTCCGCGCACCGCCTCCGGCGTCAGGTTAGGCATCATCACATTGGCCCCCGCCGCCACCCCCAATTCCCGCCCCTGCGGATGCAAGGCATGAAGCGCCGTCGTCGAGGCGATATTGATGTCCGGCATCGACAACCGAAGCAGCGCAATCATCCGAAGCGCCAGCTGCAAACGTTCGGCCCGCGAAAAAGGCGCCTCCACCGCCGCCAGCGGCGTCCCCGGGGCCTCGATATACGGTCCCATCCCGCACATGTCGATATCCAACGCCTTGAAAAACAGCAAATCATCCGCCAGACTTTCCACCGTCTGGCCCGGCAGCCCGATCATCACCCCCGTACCGACCTGATACCCCTCCTCCCGCAACGCGCGCAGACATTCTAACCTCCTGTCATAGTCATGATCCGCCGGATGGATTCGCGCATAGAGTTCCGGCGAAGACGTTTCGATCCGCAGCAAATAGCGGTGCACCCCCGCCGCAAACCACCGCCGATAGGTCTCCCGCGACTGCTCCCCCAGCGACAGCGTGATACCTAACTCGCCGTTCGACAACGTTTTCATGCGTCCCACGAGCCGTTCGACCCGCTCCGTAAACGCGCCGTCCGTCCGCTCCCCCGCCTGAATCACCACCGAGCCGTAGCCCGACCGCCACGCCCGTTCCGCCGCAGCTAAGACCTGTTCGTCAGTCAGTTCGTAGCGTTCCACTCCGAGATGTCCGCGCCGAATCCCGCAGTAGAGGCAGTTTTTGCGACACCGGTTCGACAGTTCGATCAGTCCCCGCAGGTAGACCCGATCGCCGACCGTCCGGTTCCGCACCTCGACCGCCGCCGCAAACAACTCCCGGTCGTTCGCCGCCTCGCCCAACGGTGCCCCCAAAACAGCGGTCAACTCCTCGCGCGTCATCATAGCACCGCCTCCTCCACCGCCCCCGCCACGGTTCGATTATCCTCCAACGCCCTGACGAACAACGCATTCGTGAGACTGTCCATCCCGATCTCCGTTCCGGATACGTATGCCGGCACCACATAATACCGCTTTCGCCCCCCTTCCCCCGCCAGCCAGACCCAATGCGGCAGACTCTCGATCACCGGCTGCCCCGAGAACGAAAGCCGGAGCCGCACGTTCAGCCCCCCGTCCCGATAACGGTTCCGCTGGTTCGACACGAGATTCCCCAACGACCAAGCTATCCGCTGCGCCGTATCGATCGGTTGAGCCACATGCGGGTGCGACCCGATCACCGCATCGATCCCCTGCCGCCGGCACCACGCCGCCACCTGCCGTTGTTCGTCGTCGGGCCTCTGCCGGTACTCCTCGCCCCAATGCACGAACAGAACGATATGCGTAGCCGAATCCCTCCGGGCCTGCCGCACCTCCTCCGCCATCCGCACCGTGTCGATCAGGTGCACCACCGCTCCCCGCGGCACCGGCAGTCCGTTCGTCCCATAAGTAGCATTCAGCAAAGCCACCCTAAAACGGTTCTTTTTCAGCATCAACGGGATTCGGGACAAAGCCGAGTCCGTATAGACCCCCGCATACCGCAGACCCAACGAATCCACTGTCCGCACCGTCGTCCGTATCCCGGCCCAACCGCGATCGCAACAATGATTATTAGCCAAAACCGTCACATCCACACCGGCATCTTTCAAGGCAGACACCAAAGCCGGAGGCGAAGCAAAACGGGGATAACCGCTGTACGGCCCCCGCTCCGAAAGCGTCGTCTCTAAATTGACCACCGCGAAATCCGCCGCTTTCCAAAACGGCGCAATATACTGAAAACAAGAACCGTAATCGAAACTCCCGTCCTCATTGCGTGCAGCCGCCACCTGCGGCAGGTGCTGCATCACATCTCCCGAAAAAACCAGCGTCAGCTCCGGTCTGACGACCACCGAATCCAATACGGAACTGTCCCGTCTCGCCCGCGGTTCACCTGGCGTCCCGCACGACCAGCAGAACGCAGCCAACCCTAAAACCGTGTATTTCAAAACCATTTCGCTAAATTTGTATTCTGTCGGTCATTCGAGTAAACCCGGTCACTTCCCGGTATACGATTTGCACGATAAAGATACACCTTTTCGGATAGCGGCCATGCCTCCTTATATCAATATCCATACCCATCGTCCCGAAGCGGATACCGTTTCCATCCTGAATATCAGGCTGCGAAGTTCCGATCCCGACCTGCCGGAACAGCGGCTTTTTTCGGCAGGCATCCACCCTTGGGACGCATCCGAAGCCCAGTCGGCCTGGTTGGAAATTTTTGCGGCGGCCACACATCCCGGATGGGTGGCCGTCGGGGAGACCGGATTGGATTTCAGACCCGAATACCAGCCTTTCGGAATACAAAAAAAGTGGTTCGAGCTGCAGATCGAAATTGCAAACCGGACGGACAAGCCGCTGATCATCCACAATGTACACGCCACTCAAGCCGTTATGGACACCCTCAGCAAACACGCAGCTGTTCCAGTACTGTTGCATGGCTATACGGGCAGTCCGGAGTCGGCCCGGCAGTGGCTCCGCCACGTACCCGCAGTCCGGTTTTCGTTCGGGCCGACCCTGATGCGCTCCCCGAAATCGCAAGCAACTTTCCGGCTCCTCGCGGCAGAAGAACCGGAACGCATTTTCTTAGAAACCGATGACGATCCTCAAACCGGAATCCGCGAAATGTATCGTTATGCCGCCGAACTGCCAGGTTGGAATCCGAACGACCTAAAAAATCGTTTAGCTTTGAATTTCAATAATTTATTTTCCAAAATCACGCTCCTATGACGACAAACCGAAGAGCCTGGTGCGAACGGACGGAACTTCTGCTCGGAGCAGAAAAGGCCGAAAGACTGCAAAAATCGCACGTATTGATAGTCGGTCTGGGCGGTGTCGGAGCCTATGCCGCAGAAATGATCGCGCGGGCCGGCGTGGAACGAATGACCCTCGTCGATGCGGATACCGTCGGCCTCACCAATATCAACCGGCAGCTCGTCGCCCTGCACTCGACGGTCGGACAGCCCAAAGCGGAAATACTGGCCGCCCGGCTCCGGGACATCAACCCCGACATACAATTAACTGTTATTCAGGAATATATCAAAGACAAAGCGACCGATCTCCTGCTGGATCGCGAACCGAAATATGATTTTGCGGTCGATGCCATCGACACGCTGGCCCCCAAAGTCAACCTGATCAAAGGGTGCCTCGACCGGAACATTCCGCTGGTCAGCTCGATGGGAGCCGGGGCCAAAACCGACCCGACCTTGGTGGAAATCAAGGACATAGGCCATTCGCACCATTGCCCGCTGGCACACATGCTCCGGAAAAGGCTGCACAAAGCCGGCATACGCTCCGGTTTTCCCGTCGTGTTCTCGCCCGAACCGATCCGCGAAGGCTCGATGATCCTGTGCGAAGAGCAAAACAAGAAATCGAACGTCGGCACCATCTCCTATATGCCGGCGGTATTCGGCTGCGCCTGCGCTTCGGTCGCCGTCCGCACCCTATTAGGAGAGATGTAAAACCTGGGAAATCAGCACTATTCCGCAATCAACCAAGCCTCGATCAGATCGACCGAGGTACAATCTTTCAGCAACACTTTTTTATCCCGGTCGAGCAAGTAGAGCGACGGTATCGCCCGCAAGTCGTACAACTCCTGCCGCCGAATCGCCAGTTCCGCATCGTATCCGTTGATCCAGGTCTCCGGCGTCTCTTTCAGGTGTTTGCGCCACGCCCCCAAATCCTTGTCCGGATAGATCGCCACGATTTTCAACCGCCCCGACTTCTGCTGGTTATCAATGACTGACGAGCCGCTCAACTGTTGCAGAATCTCCTCGCAGGCATGGCAATCGGGATTATTGATATAGACCAGCGTGAACGGAGCTTCGACAGCATATAAATTTCCCCGTTTGCCATCGGCCAGCGTATAAGCAAAATCGGCCGCCGGCTGCCCCACCCGATTCTTGCGGGCCATTTCCAGCCGGTAACGGGGCCGCACCTTTTCGGTCGAGTCATAAAACGGCGAAGCGATCATCGCTTCCAACAGCGGAATATAAAGCTCGTCGTTCCGGATCTGCGAGTTCGGATCGGAAAGCGGAGGCGTTAAAAAATCGACCATTTGTCTTAATGCGGCGCTATCCTTTCCGTAAAAATCAAGCAACGTATCCAGAATATGACGTGCCGAATCCACAGAAGCGGTCATAGATAAATTCAGGAAAGTACGAAATTTCGCTTCACGCTGCCAGGACGCTTCCGGTTTCGGCTTCTGCTGCCCCCCTCCGCATGCCACAAACGCAGCCGAAATCCCTACAATCCATGCGATTTTAAGATTCATTGCCTGTCGTATAGTATTTTGATTCGCCCAAATATACACATCAAATCCGAGAAAGACGATTATATAGTTTATTGTACCGGCATTTTGGAGAGATTTTTTCACCTCGGGCCAGTGGTGCCGCTCGGCACTCGAACCGAGCCTTATCCGCTACAACACAGTTCCCGTTGCAGAGCCGAACTCGAAAAAGGTACAATCCAGCATATAACCATATAAATATATATTACGAAAGAATCATCCGTTGATATATTAATTTAATATATCAACGGATGATTTAAAAATATAAATACAAAATTCTGTATTTATGCAATTATATTTCCAAAAACGACCGATTTAGAAATGTCAAAAAATCGGCCCGCCCGCTATGCGGGCGGGGTGAGCCCTATTCCGTATCTCCGGTCAGGGAACCCGGCGATTTATTTCCATGGGGGCGGA
>NZ_CANQYJ010000067.1 GCF_947628055.1 uncultured Rikenella sp. | reverse complement strand
ATCGCATGAGAGGCCGCCACCACATCCCCCTGCTTATCCCGTGCCACCAGCGCGTAAAAGACCAGCCCCCCGCCCGAAGCGTCCGGCACCGCAAAATAAGCCACGCAGCGATTCCCCTCGCTCGGCGAGCCGTCCGCATCCAGCAGCAGCGCCCGCATGTCGGCCGCAAAAGCCGGATACGGCAGCACCGGCACTTTCGCCAAAGCCATTACGCCCACTCCGCCCGTTTCAGCGGGCCGGCACGAAAGCCATCTGTCCAAAGTATTGTTTTCCATTATCCGTTAACCATCGTATCGACCAGCCCGACCAGCTCCGGCGCCTGCCATATCCCGGCTGCAAAGGTCAGCAGCACCAGCAACAGCAGCACCGCCGAAAGCAGCGGATTGCGGGCCGTTTTATCTATTTTCGACAAGTCCGCCGGACGCGAGAGCAGCGGCAGCAGCTTGACGCACAGCCAGTAGATCACCGTCACCAGCAACAGCGCCGCCGGAACGAGCACCCACCACAGTCCGCCGGCCAGCAGCCCCGTCAGGATCAGATATTCGGTGCGGAACAGCACCGAAGGCGGCATGGCGATCAAGGCGATCAGACAGCACACCACCACCAATGCCCCCAACGGATCGGCCCGGAAGTAATTTCCGCTGCGCGCCGCTTTGTAGCTGCCGTACATTTTCCCCACCACGCTGATCTGGAGCAGGAACGAGCCTTTGATCAGCGTGTGCGCCAGCGAGTGCAGCACCGCCGCCCACACCCCTAAGCCTCCGATCCCTAACCCCAGCATCATCAGGCCGCTGTTCTCCACCGTCGAGTAGGCGGCCAGCCGTTTGAGGTTCCGCGTCCGGCCTAAGTAAACCGCCGCCATCAGCAGCGACAGCCCGCCCACCAAAAGCAGCACATGCCCTGTCCACGAAGCCAGCGCCGCCGATCCCTGCATCGTTTTCCAGACCCGGAACACAGCCACGAAACCGCCCCCCACCAAAGCCGAAGAGATAAAAGCCGACGCCGGCGTCGGTGCGCTGTGATTGGCATCGATCCCCACCGTACAGAACGGGAATATTTCCAATTTGGAGCTGTACCCGACCAATATGAAGAGGAAAGCCAACTTGACATACAAGGTGTTCCCCGCTCCGGCAGCGATCGCCTGCGTCAGTCCGGCGTAGGACAGATCGGCGACCGGCTCCGCCCCTCCCGCCGCTTCGGACGAAGCGACGGTGCCCAGAAGCAGGACGCCCAGATAGGCCACCGCGATGCCCACCGAACTGACGAAAACATACTTCCACGTCGCCTCCAAGCTGCGCATCGTCCGCCGGTGGTAGGTCAGCCCCGCAGCAGCCAAGGTGGTCGCCTCCAGGAAGATCCACGTTACGGTAATATCGTTCGCGAAGTAAACGCCGGTCAGCGCCACATTGAGCGCAATGAGCGAGACGAGGTAGATCTTGCTCTCGCGCAGCGGCTCCCGGCCCAGATAACGGCTGCTCTGCCAGCAGGATATCCATCCCATGAGCGCCATGAGCACATAATAGGTCACCCCCAGCGTATCGAACGTGAAATAGGCCAGCGCCGTCGTCCCCCGGTTCAACACCGCCCACGCGGCGAAAGCCACCTGCACCAGAAAGAAAATCTGGGCGAAAAACTGCACGTAGACCCGCTTGCGCGGCAAGACCACGAGCAGCACGGTCACCAGGGATATAATCAGCAGGTTTGTCAACATAACAATTCGATAATCAATCTTTTATGGATGACAGTCTTTCGTTGTCGAGGTTGGGCAGCCGTTCTCCGATCTTGGAGAGGAACAGTCCTAACATCAGCACGCCCATCAGAATATCGAGCAGGATACCGATGTTCACCA
The DNA here is from genome assembly GCF_947628055.1 of uncultured Rikenella sp. Classification (GTDB taxonomy): domain Bacteria; phylum Bacteroidota; class Bacteroidia; order Bacteroidales; family Rikenellaceae; genus Rikenella. The sequence goes on along the minus strand of NZ_CANQYJ010000067.1, from coordinate 11,853 downwards.
GCATCGGCAGTTCGGCTCCCAGCGCCAGCGAAAAAAGGAACACGGCGTTCTCGATCACGAGGAACCCGACCAGGTGCGAAAATATCCGCTGCCGTGCAGTGATCAGCAGCAGTCCCGACATCAAGCCGAACAGCGACACGCCGAAGAAAAGCGTGCCGGCCTGCGAGTCGCTCACCCACCGGGTGAGCGACAGGCTGACCACCAGCGCGAAAGCCGACAGCAGGATCGATACGAAAGCCGACATGGATCGTCTGCTCACCCGGTTGATCCGTGTGTTGCGGATAATCCGGAAGAGCAGGTACGGCACGAGTATCCCTTTGAAAAGCAGGGTCTCGGTGACCACGAATATCTTGGAGCTCCAGCTTTCGCCCGGCCCGAGCTGCACCAGAGCGATCCCCATCAGCAGCCATCCTTGCAGCCCCACTAACCACGCGTAGTGGCGGAATCGTTCGGTCACGGCCATGTACATCAGCGACACGGCGTAAATGATTATGAACAGCAGCAACATATCTTCCGTTTTCTGAATTCTTTCTTTTCCGGGCCGTCAGCCCCTTCTGTCCCCGCATAAGCACAAGCACAAGCCCCGCTCCGGCCATCAAGGCTCCCTCGCCGATCCGACATTACAATCCGCTGGTCATCAGCACATAGGCCACTGCAAACCCCAGCAACCCGATCGCCGAAACCGTCACCAAATAAGTGGCATTCCGGGTCATGCGGTTGCGCGCCATCAGCGACTCGATCAAGCCGACCACCGCTCCGTAAACCGCCATCGCCAACAAGAACCACAGCACCGACAGCCATCCCGTCATCCGTGCCGGAATCAGCGCATTGACCGCCAGCATCCCCCACACCGACAGTTTCAGCCACCCCGCCACCTGCACGAAGGCCAGATCCACCCCCGACAGATCCAGCACCATCGCCTCGTGCACCATCGTCAGTTCCAGGTGCGTCCGTGTGTCGTCCACCGGCACCCGCCCGTTCTCGACCAGCGCCAGGTTCAGGAACCCATAGCCCAGAATCAAAGATAACATCAACCAATTGACCGACATATTGTCGAACTCCGCGAAAATCGCGCTGAACGACCCGTAGCCCGTCACCATCGCCAGCGTGCCGACCAGCAGGAAAAAGCACGGCTCCACCAGCATCGAGAAGAGCACCTCCCGCGCCGAACCCATCCCCTGGAAACTGCTCCCGCTCTCCAACGCCGTGAGCACCAGCGCCAGTTTGCCCAGCGCCAGCAGATAGGCGAACAGGATGAAATCCCCGTCGAAAGCCACCGCCGCAGGAAAGGTGCCTAACGGCAGCAACAAAGCGGCTCCGAAAGCCGTCGCGAGATACACCGCCGGGGCCACCCGGGTCAGCACCGTAGACGACGTGCTGTACACCTCCCCCTTGCCCAGCAGCACCCCCACCGTCAGCAAAGGCTGGAAAAACCGGTATCCCGTGCGTCCCGCCAACCGCGCCCGCGTCTTGTTGATGATCCCTTTCACGAACAGGGAACTGGCCAGAATCAATATAAACGGTATCATAGACATTCCTCAAATAAGGTCAGAGCACCCCGCACAGCGACAAAAGAAGCACCAGAACCAGCAGGAGCAGCGCATGCAGCACATAGTGGTTCGTCTTTCCCGTCTGGAACAGCGCCAGGCGCGCCGTCCAGCGCCGGAGCCGGTGCGACACCCAGCGCGTAACCGCTTTTGCCGTGCTGTCGCGGTCTTCCGTCGAAAAAGCATGCCCTTTCGGAAAAATCTCCTCCTCGGCCAGCTCCCTCACCTGCCGCTCCGCTCCCCGTTCGCCCAGCATCGTCTGAAGCTCCCGGTTGTACGACGACGCCGTGTACTGCATCCGCGCCGAAGGCACCGTAAAGGCGCACCCCCACGTCGGCCGCCGCCGCACAGCGACTCCCGCCCGGCGGTTGAGCCACGCTTTCAGGTAGAGCAAGCCCCCCGTCAACAGCACGATCCCCCCCATGATCAGCTCGACGGCCGCCATCGTGCCGATCACCGGCTGCGCGTAGTACCGCGCACCAAACAAGGCGTCCGCATTCTCCAGCACCAAGTACGGATAGAGCAGCGGCCCCGTCACGATCCCCGCTAACGGCAGCGCCTGGGCCACCAGCATGACGGCATTCACCTCCCGCGCATCCCGCGCCGCGCATCCGCGCGGATTTCCCAAAAAGGTAATGCCGTAAGCCTTCGTAAAAGTCATCAGCGTCAAGCCTCCCACCAAAGCCAGCGCCACAATCCCCGCCACAGCCACAGCCATGATCTCGCCCCGCGTGATCGAGCCGAACAGGCCGTCGAACAGCACGAATTCCGAAGTGAACCCGATCAGCCCCGGCACCGTACAGATCGCACAGGTCGCCGCCAGGAACAAGATCCCCGTCATCGGCATCCGCCGCAGCAGGCCCCCCAGCCGGTTCATGTCCCGGTGGTGCGCCGCCGCGACCACCGATCCCGCCCCCAGGAACAGCATCGTCTTGTAGTTGGCGTGTCCCAGCACATGCAGCAAAGCTCCCCCGAATCCCGCATACGCAATGAAATCGCTTTCCATCGCCCGCCCCAGCATCCCCACTCCGATCCCGATGCAAATAATCCCTATGTTTTCGACCGAAGAGTATGCCAAGAGCCGTTTGAGATCGGTCTGCACCGCCGCCCGCGCAATGCCGAACACTGCAGTGACCGCCCCCAGCACGAACACCAGCAGCCCCATAGCGAACAGCGCCTCCTGCGTCAGAGCCAGCGCCGCCCGCACGATCCCGTAAATCCCCATCTTGATCATCACCCCCGACATCAGGGCCGAGACGTGCGACGGCGCCGCCGGATGGGCCACCGGCAGCCACATGTGCAGCGGAAAGATACCCGCCTTCAGTCCGAATCCCGCCAGAAAAAGCAGAAACACCCCCACCGTCATCGAACCCGAGAAGAAAGAGCTGCCCCCCTCTTGCCCGGAAGAAACCGCGAAAGCCCCCAGCAGCAGGAAAAACCCGATGTGCATCAGCACCAAATATCCCGTCGCCGCATGCAGCACCTCCTTCCGCTGGGCATCGAACATCACCAGTACGAACGAGCTGAGGGTCATGAGCTCCCACCAGAACAGGAAGCCGTAGGTATCCGCAGCGCACACCACGCCGAGCATCGAATAGAACAGCGCCACCAGCGCAGCGAAATGCAGTCCCACCTGCGCAGCGCTCTTCCCTTTGGCGTGCTCCGGCATATAGCCCACCGCATAGACCGAGCAGGCCACTCCCGCGACCGCCACCGCCAGCGCGAAGACGCCGCCCAACGCATCCAGCCCCGGCATCCACGCCTGCGCCCCGGACGAAGTCTCCGGAAAAACGATGGCCGTCACCCCCGCCACCGCGGCAATCACCGCCCCGAAAGCGATCGCGACAGCCGCCACAATCCCCTTGCCCCGCGTCCCCGGCCCCGCGAAAACCAAAATGGCGCTCAGCGCCAAAAAAGGAAAAATCCCGGACATATCCATTACATTTTTACCTCTGAACCCGTTGAACCGGAGGTTTGCCCCGTCATGCGGAAATACTTGTCCAGCACCGAGAGCGCAATCAGCCGCTCCCGCCGCCGGTCGAAGAATTGTCCGACATATTCATGCGCGCACCGGATGATCTCTTCCGCCGCTTCCGGATGCGCCGAATAATAGGCGATCTTCTCCGGCAGATCCGAATAATCGTCCCGAATCTCCACATAGTGCCGCCCCGGTTCCAGCCGCCCCTCCATAAACCACGTCTCGTACTTCGGTTTCGGCATCACCGCCAGCGAAGCGGACGACATGATCCATTTGAGGTTGCTGGCCACATCGTTCCCCTCCAATGCCATGACGAATTTGTAGCGCAAATGTTCCCACAGCGAAATCTTAGGCCGCAGCCACTCCGCCGGGAAGCCCGGCCCCGACGGGATGATCCCGCAGTCGCACACCTCGCTGCCGTAATACATCTCCATAAACCGCCTCCTATGGGGTTTCCCGCCGATATGCCCCCGGAAGACAGCCCGATCCGATTTTTCCCTGAACGGCACGGTATCTTTCAGAAACGTGAAGTGCCGCACCTTGTCCAAGTTCAGCAATACGGAATTGGCGTTGTCCCCTCCGATCGGCCTGCTTTTGACGATCGCCGGCACTTCCGGCACGAAAGTGACGTCTCCGAAACGGTGCTCCCACCTCAGCCGCGGATCGAACCACCGGGTGTACTCCTTCGTGTCGAAATAGTAAACCGACGGCGCCCCCTTGCGGCTATGCTCCCCCAGCGTCGGAGCCGTCGCCGGCAACTCCGTCGGAACCTCTAACCGGCAATAGTAATTCACGCGGTCGAAGATATAGTCCCTGTCGGGCCGATCCTCCACCGAAGCCAACGCCCGCCGCAGCCGCCGGCGGAAAATCCCGTCCGGCACCGCCTCCCGGGCGAATCCCCGCAGGTAATACAGCAGTTTGTTGTTTTTGCCCGATCCGATGTGCATATCCTTGAGTCAATCGAAATCTGTCTGTAAAGCCGTTCCCGCTATCTGCGCCACCGCAGCCGCCATCACCCCCGCCGTCTCCGTCCTGAGGCGGCTTTCGCCCAAAGTCACCGGCACGAAACCCGCTGCGCGGGCCTCGGCGATCTCGGCGGGCGAAAAATCCCCCTCCGGCCCGATCAGCACACAATACTCCCTCGACAAACACGAACCGGCAGCCGACATGGCCGGGAACAGCCCCACCCGATCCGCCAAAGGCGTCCCCTCGTCGCAGTAAGCCACAAAACGCCCCTTATATATAGGTGCCCCCGCCGCCGAAGCAGAAGCCGCCGAAGCCCAAGCGATAAATTCCCGGAAAGGAGTCAATTCGTCCAACCGCGGCACATAGGCTTTGAGCGACTGTTTCACGGCGCTCAGCACAATTTTCTCCCCCCGCTCCCGCCGCAGGGTTTTGCGCTCCGAGTGTTCGCACAGGATCGGCGTGATCCGGTCGATCCCGATCTCGGTCGCCTTTTCGAGGAACCACTCGTACCGGTCGCTGTTTTTGGTCGGCGCGATCGCCACATGCAGCCGGTAAGGCCTCCGTCCGTGGTTTTTCTCCCGGGCGACGATCCGCACCCGGCACTCCCGCGCCGACGCGTCCGGCAGGATTTCCGCCTCGGCCCACAGCCCGCGCCCATCGGTCAGCCGCACCCGCTCGCCGCCCCGCAGTCTGAGCACCCCCACGGCATGGCGCGACTCCTCCGGCCCCAGCCGGTAAAACGCAGCGTCCGTCAGATCAGGCGTATAGAAAAGGTGCATGGCGGTTTTCCCGTGTGGAAATTAGTTGTATTTTTGCTTGTTATTCATGCCAAAAATACAACTTAAACCCCATAAAAACCAAAAAAAGTGAACCGACTGACCCAGTCCGCGCTCTGCGCCGCCGCCCTCCTGACCGCCTGCGGCACCGGCAAGACCGACACCGCGAATCCTTTCTTCACCGAATGGGACACCCCGTTCGGCGTGCCGCCGTTTGAACAGATTCTTCCCGAACATTACATTCCCGCTTTCCGGGAAGGCATGGCCCGCGAAAAGGCCGAAATCGACGTCATCGTGAACAATCTCGACGCGCCGACTTTCGAGAACACCATACTGGCCTACGACAACAGCGGCCGATTCCTCGACCGGGTGGCCTCCGTCTTCGGCTGCCTTGCCGGCACTGACATGACCCCGGAACTGGAACAAATACAGAGCGAAATCTCACCCGAACTGACCCGCCACGGCAGCGACATCAGCCTCGACCCGCAGCTGTTCGCACGCGTCAAGACGGTCTATGAAGGGCGCGACACCCTTTGCGCCGACAGTCTCCAGCGGCGGCTGACCGAAAAGATATACCGGAATTTCGTCCGCAGCGGCGCCGAGCTTTCGGCGGAAGACCAGGCCGAACTGCGAAAGGCGGATCAGCAGCTCTCCATGCTCTCGATCCGCTTCGGACGGAACCTGCGGGAAGATAATGGCGCATTCGTTCTCCTGATCGACAATCGGGATGACTTGAAAGGACTGCCCCAGAATGTCGTGGACGCCGCCGCCCAGGAAGCCTCCAACCGGAACGAAGCGGGGAAATGGACTTTCACGTTAGACAAATCCAGCCTGATCCCGTTCCTGCAATACGCCGACAACCGGGCGCTGCGCGAAAAGCTCTACAAAGGGTACCTCACCCGCTGCAACCACGACGACGGGCGCGACAACAAACAGATACTCGACTCCATCGCCAACCTGCGCCTGAAACGGGCCAATCTGCTGGGGTATCCGACCCATGCGGCCTACGTGCTGGAGCGCCAGACGGCCAAGACGCCGGAGGCGGTCTACGCTTTGTTAGACGAGCTGTGGAGGCCGGCGCTCGAACGGGCGAAGAGCGAACTGGCCGAGATGAGGGCCATCAAACTGGCCGAGACGGGCGACAGCTCGTTCGCCTCGTGGGACTGGTGGTACTACGCCGAACGCCTGCGCAAAGCGAAATACGACCTCGACGAAGACGGACTGCGGCCTTATTTCGCGCTCGACAGCGTGCGCAACGGGGTCTTCACCCTGGCCAACAAACTCTACGGCATCACTTTCCGCGAACTGACGGATATTCCGAAATACAATCCGGAAAACCGCGTATTCGAAGCGATCGACAGCGACGGGACGACCAGTCTGGGCCTGCTTTACCTCGATTTCCACCCCCGTGCAGGGAAGCGCGTCGGAGCCTGGTGCACCACTTTCCGGAGCCAGTCTTACGATTCGGCCGGAACCCGCGTGGCGCCCGTCGTGTCGATCGTCACCAACTTCAGCAAGCCGACTGCCGATGCGCCGGCTTTGCTGACCTTGGACGAGACCGCCACTTTCTTCCACGAGTTCGGCCACGGCCTGCACCAGCTTTTCTCGATGGTGCCTTACCGGGGGCTGAAAGGGGTGGAACGCGATTTTGTCGAACTGCCGTCGCAGGTGATGGAGAACTGGGCGGTGCGGCCTGAAATGCTGGCCCTGTATGCCAGACACTACAAGACCGGCGAACCGATCCCGGCGGAACTGGCGGAAAAGATCGCCCGAAGCGGCCTGTTCAACCAAGGCTTCGCGACGGTGGAATACCTCGGCGCTTCGGTGTTAGACATGGACTACCACACCCGGACGGAGGGAGTGCCGATCGACGCGAACGATTTCGAGGCCGCTTCGATGGAGCGTTTGGGAATGATCCTCCAGATCGAACCGCGCTACAAATCGACCTACTTCCAGCACGTTTTCAGCGGCGGATATTCGGCGGGCTATTACAGCTACATCTGGGCCGAGGTGCTGGATGCCGATGCGTTCGATGCCTATGTGCAGTCGGGCGACCTGTTCAATCCGGAGATCGCCGCGCGGTTCCGCACGATGCTGAGCCGCGGCGGAACGGCCGACGGGAATGTGCTGTACCGCGATTTCCGGGGTGCCGAGCCATCGAAAGAGCCGCTGCTCCGACGGCGCGGGCTGGCCTCCTCTCCGACGTCCGGGACGACCGGGGAGTAGGAATTTCCGGGAATGGTTATACATGGATAAAATGTAAACCGTGAGTGGTACCCGACGCTATGTAAGCAGCGTCGGGTACTTCGTTTTTTACCGTGGGCGTGCCGGATCGCACGCAACCGGATTCGGATAAAATCGTTTGGAATCGGCGATCTGACGGCCTGCTCCCCTATCTTTCAAGGCAATATGGGCGCAGGCGTATCGCTGTCAGGCCCGGCCTGCCGCCGACAGGGATCATTTTACAATATTGACCAGCACGCGAATGTCGCGTGCCGGACGCACCGGATCGTTGGTCACCACCGTGATCCCTTCCGACAGCCGGCCGGTCACCCCTTCGGTATTCAAAGTCACGGTCAGTGTAGCGGTATCGCCCGCTTTGATCACCGTCTTGTCCGTCTTGGCGCCGATACGCCCGCTGGTCGGGCCGATATGCCGGATGATCAAGTCGTTTTCGCCGCCGTTGCTGATCTGGAACTGGCGGGTCAGCTTCTTGCCCCGGGGCTGGTCGCTGAAGTGGTAGAAAAATGACGAATAATCGGCGCGGGGAGCCGTTTTCAGCGCTGTGCGCGACGGCGCGCCGAACTCTTCGGTAAAAGTCGCTGTGACTTCCAACGGGTCGGGTTGTTCCACTCCGTTCACGAGCAGCGGAATCCGGTAATGCTGCTTGCCCCAGAGGTCGGCCGGGGCATTGAAGGTCATGACGATCTCGCTCCGTCCGCCGGCCGGGAGAATCGTTTTCCGCGGCTTTACGGTCAGGTAGGGAGGCAGCGCGGCTGCGTCGATATTCACCTTGACCGGAGCCTTTCCTTCGTTGGCGATACCGACTGTACGTACCTGGGTCTTGCCGTGCACCAAGTTGCCGAGTATGAGCTGCCGGTCGGCGATGCGCAGGCCGTCGGCGATGCGGAATGGATAATCGTCCTGGATGGTACGGGGTCTGGGGATTACGGTGCCGGTGATGGTCAGCCGGATATTGCCGCGAGGGTCGTTGGTGGCCACGCTGATGACTTTTTCAAATTTTCCGGGCCGGTTTGTCGGGTCGAAAATGACTTTCATCTCGCTGCTTTTCCCTGGCAGGACGGGCTCTTTGCTGAACTGGGGATAGGTACAGCCGCACGAAACGCCGACGCTGCGGATCACCAGCGGCAGTGTGCCTTCGTTCCGGAACCGGAATGTGTGGCTTACATCGCCGTCGGTTTCCCTGATCTCGCCGAAATCATACGTATAGCTGTCGAAAATCATTCGGGCGGTTTTCAGCTCTTCTGCCGAAACCGCCCCCAAAAGAGCTGACACCCAGGCGAGCAGCACAATCACTCTTTTTATCATAGCTCGGTATATATTTACTGTAGGTTTTATCGCCTCGAGCCGGGTGCCGCTCGGCACTCGAATCGGGCTGGAACTACCCCTTGATTGGCCGGAGCCAGCGGGGACTGCAAACGAGCGCAGCGAGCATTTTGCAGGCCTCCGCAGCCGGGGGCTCCGGCCTGACAAAGAGAGATCATCGCAAAAAAATCCTCTTGGGAGTCGTTAGACCCGTTGACGCGGGAAACGGTTTTCTCCGTACGCGAAAGCCCTTCCGGAAGCGTCGTGTTTCGCCTTGAGGCAGTTTTCTTTGCTTCATTTCTTTTGCTGCCAAAAGAAAGAAGAGCCCCGCCGGCTCGAGGCGATAAAAACGGTACAATTTTTACAACAGCTTTTGCACGGGCCGGAGCCAGCGGAGGCGTTTCGGGTAGTTCCAGCCCGATTCGAGTGCCGAGCGGCACCGCAGAGGCCGGCGATCCTCACGGATCGCATGCTCGCTGTAAGGCAGTTACACCCAGGTGTGCCCGGCGGCACCGGCCCGAAGCGAAAAACAGAGAATAAAAAATGCCCGTACAATTAATAAGCACGTTATATACTTTAATGTACTTTTCTCCTCTTTTCGAGATCGGCTCTGCACCGGGGGCCGCTTCTCGCGGCCGGGGGCGGCACGAGCCGAAAAATTAGGACAAGGGATGGCGGGTACGATAAAGTATATAATCGCGTTAACAAGTATCGCGACAGGGAACGAGACCGTGCAGCGCAAAAAACACGCACACACCCTCTCTCTTATAACCCCCAGCGTCCCGGATAAGCCCGCAAAGCCACCGAGAGCGTCTCCATCGCCCCCCGCAAATCCTCGATATTCAGCACATAAGCCAGCCTCACCTGATGCCGCCCCGTTTCCGGTTCCGCATAGAAGCCCGACGCCGGCGCCACCATCACCGTCCTGCCCTGATACTCGAACTCCTCTAACATCCACTGCGCGAACCGGTCCGCATCATCCACCGGCAGCTCCGCAATCGCATAGAACGCCCCCCGCGGCATCGGACACCGCACCCCCGGCATTTTATTAAGCGCCGAAATCATGAAATTGCGACGCGCCTCGTATTCGTCATGCACTGTCGTAAAATAGCTCCGTGGAGTATTCAGCGCCGCCTCCGCCGCCACCTGTCCCACATACGGCGCACAGAGCCGCGCCTGCCCCATCCGCAAAGCCGCATCGATCACCGCCGGATTCCGGCTCACCAGCGCCCCGACCCGCGCCCCGCACATGCTGAACCGCTTCGAGATCGAATCCATCATGATCACATGCTCGTCCATCCCCTCCAGCGCCAGCACCGAATGATGCTTCGCCCCCTCGTAGCAGAAATCGCTGTACACCTCGTCCGCCATCAGGAACAGATCGTGGCGCAGCACGATCTCCCGCAACTGCCGGATTTCCTCCTCACTGTACAAATACCCCGTCGGATTGTTCGGGTTGCAGATCAGAATCCCCCGGGTTCTCGCATCGATGCGTTTTTCAAACTCCGCGATCGGCGGCAGCGCGAAATCGTCCTCGATGTACGAGCGCACCGGCACGATCTCCACCCCCGCCTCCGCCGCGAACCCGTTGTAATTGGCATAATACGGCTCCGGCACGATAATCCGGTCGCCGCGGTCGCACGCGGCCAGCATCCCCATCAGGATCGCCTCCGACCCACCGGTGGTCACGACGATCTGTTCCCCGGTGAGCGGCAGCCCCCGCTGCGTATAGAATTCCGCCAGCCCTTCGCGGTAGCTCTCGATCCCCGCCGAATGGGTGTAAGCCACCGTCCGCACGTCGATCGCCCGGATCGCCGCCAACGCCTCGTCCGGCGTCGGAATGTCCGGCTGGCCGATGTTCAGGTGATAGACATGCACGCCCCGCCGCTTGGCAGCCTCGGCATAAGGGACGAGCTTTCGGATGGGAGAGGCCGGAATACGGAGGCCGGTCTGTGAAATTTTCGGCATATCGCGATGCTTGTGTTTTTTGTGTAACAAAGATAATGTTTTTCGGAATTAACCGTCTTAGGTCGGTCGGATATAATTGCAGCTCTTGGGGAGAGCCGTGCGGGCCGATGCCATTGTTTTTTGTCTCATGGGCCGGTTGCAGAATCGCGGGAACCGGAATCCGATGGAAAACCGCTATCTTTGGAAATTGTCCCGGCGGTTGGATGCGGGACGGATGCAAGTCATGGAAAACACGAATATGAAAAAAGGGAAACGGGTGGTGGTCGGTCTCTCCGGCGGCGTCGACTCCAGCGTCGCCGCGTGGGTGCTCAAGGAGCAGGGGTACGATGTAGTGGGGATGTTCATGCGCAACTGGAACGACACCACCGGCACCTTAGCCGGGGACTGCCCGTGGTACGACGACCGGGTTTTCGCGGAATTAGTGGCCAAGAAATTGGACATCGAATTCCACTTCATCGACCTCAGCGACCAGTACCGGCAGCGCGTGGTGGACTACATGTTCGCCGAATACGGGCGCGGGCGGACGCCGAATCCGGACGTGCTCTGCAACCGGGAAATCAAGTTCGACGCTTTTCTGAAAGCCGCTTTGGAGCTCGGAGCCGATTACGTGGCCACGGGCCATTACTGCAAGACCGACACGGTGGTCAGTCCGGTCGACGGTCAGACCTACTATCGCCTCATCGCCGGCGACGACCACAACAAAGACCAGAGCTATTTCCTCTGCCAGCTCAGCCAGGAACAGCTCTCGAAGGCTTTGTTTCCCATCGGCGGTCTCGAGAAACCGGAGGTGCGGCGCATCGCGGCGGAACAGGGACTGGCGACAGCCGAACGCAAGGATTCGCAGGGGATTTGTTTCGTGGGGAAGGTCGATCTGCCGGTCTTTCTGCAACAGAAATTAGCCGCGAAGCCGGGGGGGGCGATCGTCGAGATTCCGGCCGATTGGGCGGGGTATGCCGATCCCGCGCACGACTTTTATGCGCCTTATACCTATAAGGAAACCGACGGCGCGAAGGTCGGGGAGCACAACGGGGCGCATTTCTACACGATCGGGCAGCGCAAAGGGCTGAACGTG
>NZ_CANQYJ010000066.1 GCF_947628055.1 uncultured Rikenella sp. | reverse complement strand
GGCGATTTATTTCCATGGGGGCGGAGGGGGGAGGAACGGGGCGCTTCACACTCCTATCCTTACCTCCTACTCCCGTATACAGCGTACTGGAAGACCGGAGCTACGACTGTAAGTGTGGAACGGATAAATACCGTAGGAATTGTAATGGAAAATATAGGATTCCTCGGCGGTGGTGGATGTAGTACGATCATGACAATACATAGCCACGCCGAACAGTCGCCCGTCTTGATAATAATAACGACTGGATTCGCGATAGCCTGTTGCGGGATACCATGCTCCGCCGGTGTAGACGACTGAATGGTCGAACAGGCGGCCGGTGGCGGCTGCGGCTCCTTGCCACGGGCCGTTACTTATGGTGAACGTTTTCCACGGGCTGAGGTCGTTTTGCCCGCCTCGGGGCACCCGCCAGCCTGCCGGACAAGGGTCGAACAACGTTTTGGCCTCGTCCCGCCACAGCGCGTCGTTCTGCGGCGATGTCCAGTCAGACTGCGCCGCCGCGAAATAGAACGCGACGGGGTTGCGGATCGCGGAAAACGAGGCCTAATTAATAATAAAAGAGACGAGGGAATCCGATACGAATTCCCCCGTCCAAGTATTTTTCAGTTTCCGTATAATTTTCCGGGAAATCTTTTGCCGATCAGTTAAAAGTCACGCCGCCATTGACATTTCCCGGAGTATCCGTATCGACCGCCCACTCTCCGCCCGCCGAAGTGATTGATATACGGGTATCCGCCGCATTGGCCCCCGTAATTCGCACGGTCAGGTCGTAAATGTTGTTCCGCCGCACGTTATAATCCGAAACGACATCTGCCCCTATATAGAATTTGTAGCTCAAATCGGCCTTTTGTCCGTCGGCAAAAGTGTATTCGCCCCGCAGATCGATATAGGTACAATAAGCCCCCTGGCCACCCGGAGCCGTCAGCTCCGATTTGTCGAACGACGAGCTTCCCGTTCCCGTGCCGCGTCGGTTTTCCGCCAGATACCATGTGTAAGTTCCCGCAGCCGGATGATTAGTCGCCGCATAAGAGGCGAAATTGCCCGCCGCCCCCGCCGGATAAACCGCCGCCGATGCCTCCATATAAGCCTGTTTCACTGCCGCATTGCAGACTTGCAGGCTTTTCGGAACGAACGCCTCCCCGGCAGGGAGCCCGGCCACAGACCAGGTGAGCTTGACTTTCGCCACGGCCCGCTTCATCTGCACTGCCGTTGGAATTCCCGCCGACGTGATGTCTCCTTTGTAAATGCCCGAGATGACCAGATAGCGGTCGCCCACCCCCGCCCCTGTGTGTATGGATGCTTCCGTCACGTCCCGGGTCAAGGAGCTGAATGCGCTCCACGTTCCCGCATAATCCTGGAACAGGTTCGCATCGAAGGTATTGGCCACGAATGCCACCGTCTGGGCCGTGCCGTTGGAGAGCGTCACCGGGAAGTTGTCCGGATTGTATGCCGGGTAGTAGACGCTCCGCACGCATGTCCCTGCGGCGTCGAACTGAAGCATCCAGATGTTGGCCATGTCGTCCTCGTGCATGCCTGTGGCCGGAATGACTTTGGTCGAGGCTTCCGCCCCGTCCATTTCGCCGCCGTTTGCAGGCGTGCCCGTGAACGAGCCGGCATTCAGTGTAACATTGAATGTCGATTCGCCGCCCGTGAGGCCGCCCGCAGCCGGGCCGCGATCTTCGGTGCACGATAACATGACTGACCCGAAAGCCAGTGCCGAAACAATGACATGGGATATGCCTGTGCCTGAGAATGATAGATCTCTTTTCATAGCGCTGTGCAATATGTTAAGAGCCGCTCTGCGAAGGATACAGAGCGCCTCAATGCGACAACAAAGTTATGAATAAATTTTATTTGGTGACACGCCGGGAATGAATATTTGTAATTTCTGTCAGTTTTCGGCTGAAAAGGCTGCCGGCATGCCGCGCAGGCCCAGCCCCCGGAATTAAAGATAATTGTTTGATTTTCACCAGCACAGATAACGTCCGCCTTTCGGTCGAGCAGGCCGGCGCCCGTCAGTCGAACGACTGCATCCCCATCCGGGAAATTTCCCTGAGCCTTCGCATGCGGGGCATATCCAGCTCCATAAAGAAATAGTTCACTGGATCCACCGCCGTGCCCCGGTAGCGCACCTCATAATGGAGATGCGGCGCAAACGAAAGGCCCGAGTTCCCCGAAAAGGCGATGATGTCGCCCCGGCTCACCCGCTGCCCCGGCCGGACCACCACTTTGTCTAAGTGCGAATAAGCGGTCTCGTAGCCGTTCCCGTGGTCGATCACCAAACTCAGCCCCGAAGTCTGTCCCCGTGTCTGGAGGCTGCGCACCGTGCCGTCCGCCGTAGCGAACACCGCCGTTCCGACCGGCACCGAGTAGTCCACTCCGTTATGTTGCGTCATGGTTTTGAAAAACGGATGCACCCGCTCGCCGAACGAAGCGGTCAATAAGGTCAGCTGCCGGTTGTCGACCGGCTGGATGGCCGGAATGGACAGCGCTCCGGCCACGTCCTTTTCCACCCGCTCCTGCTGTCCGCGGGCCATGGCCGCATAGTTCGAGACTTTCTGATACAGCATTCCCAATCCCCGGTCGAAATAGGTTCCCAGCTCCAGGTTGGTCATTCCTTCGAGCTTCTCGCGGAAGACCGCCTGCCGCTGCCGGTCGCCGTCACTTTGCATGACCGGTTCCGACTCGAACAATATTTTATAGACGCTTCTGTCCCGCTCAGCCACGTTGTCCAGGATCTGCTGCAAGGTGTCGTACCGCCGCTCCAACTTGCGGTATTCCCGCTCAATCCGATCGGTACTCCGTTTCAGTTCGTATTCGATGGGGGTGTCGAAAAAGATGGAAAAGACGATGAAATAGGCCACCGCCACGGCGATCCCGCTGAAGAAACGGAAGACCCACTTCACCAGTCTCGGATAGCGCCGGACCGGCCCGGAGGTATGTGCGGCACGTTTATTCATCCAGTTCGTAGGTAGTGGTCTTGGCTGATTCGGTAATGGCTCGGAATTCCTCTTCGCTCATGTCGCGGCTGATATAATTGATCGGGTTGACCGGTCTCCCCCGGTAGATCACTTCGTAATGCAGGTGGGGCCCCGTCGAGCGTCCCGTGCTGCCCACTTCGCCAATCAGTTCGCCCCGCTTGACCAACTGCCCCGGCCTGACGAGGCTTTTGCTCAGGTGAGCGTACCGCGTGCGGTAACCGAAGCCGTGGTCGATCACGATCTGAATCCCGTAGCCCGACTGCGGTTTCTGGTCGGACACCAGTCCCGTCCCTGTGGCATAGACCGGTGTCCCGACAGGCGCCCCCATGTCGATCCCTTCGTGGCCGACATAACGTTTCAGGATCGGGTGCATCCGCATCCCGAAAGCGCCGATATCGCCTTTTAATTTATTCTTGTCCAATGGCATGATCGCCGGCACCACTTCCGCCATCAAGTCTTTGTCTTCGGCCAGTTTCTCGATCTGGTCGAACGAGAGCGACTGCAGGTAGAGCTGCCGTGCGAAGGCGTCCATCTTTTCCCACACCTGTGTCATCAGCGGCGCATAGCGGCCGTAGCCCACCGAAGCATATTTTTCCGGCGCATAAGGAGTGTAAATCCCCGGCACCTCGAGCGTGTCGGCCGAGAAAATAGCCCGGTAAACCGCATGGTCGCGTTCCCGCAGTTCCGCCAGTTGCTGCATGGATGCGTCCACCCGTTTTTCGAGCAGCTGATAGTCGCGCACGATCGCTTCGTTCTGTTCGCGCAGGCGGTGCATCTTGGGGGTGTAAAAAAAATAGGAGAAGACGAAGTTGACCACGGACGCGGCGATAAAGACGGCCAGTACCATCCGCACGAACCGGAAAAGCCACTGCCGCAGGGGCAGCACGAACCGCTCCCGGAAGAAGTGGTAGAGGGTGTAATATGAGGATGACTGCGGTGAATCCATTGGCGCCTGGGCGGTATTTCAATTTTACAAATTTAATATTTTTCGTCGATTCTTCGGGCGAAAATCGCTCGGTTTCCGGAGTAAGAACGTTGTGGCTCGCTGTTCGGAGGGCTGCGAAACTGCCGGCATGATGAAAAAGACCAAAACTGTTATCTGAAAATCCGCGATTATATGGTAGGTTTATTTAGCACTGTGCCGGATGGAACCGTACCTTTTCTGAAGAAAAGGTACCCAAAAGACTTTCAGATAGCTGCGCTACTCCTTAGGCTCCGCAGTCCTCTTGCATCGCGTTTGGTTCGGGGCGCGGGAATCGGGCCGATAAGGTACTGAACCCATGATGTCGGCCCGATTCCCCGCACCCCGACAAATCGAAGACAAGAGTACCCGGCAGGCTCAAGAGATGCGCAAGCATCTCAATTGGTTCCTTTTGTTCACAACCGAGCAGCGTTTCGAGAGCAGAGGCCGCTTGCGGACTATGCCGAGATAGCGCGAGGAGAAAAACGAGCGGAGCGAAGTTAAAGAGAACTGTTCACTCCCAAACACGTACAATAAAACCTACAATGGTCGTTGCGACGCGTAAACGGCGCGGGGGAGTGTGACGAGGAAAAAGAAATGAAAAGCCTGTTCCGTGGCAGCGGGGAAAGTTCGCCCTCATTTATGCGTTCTTGCTTACTTTTGAGGGCATACCAAAAAGTCCGGCGTGAGGGCAATAAAAAAGAGCCGCTTGGCCCGGCGGAAGCAGATATAAAAGTTCTTGGGATTCTTTCTGAGAACAAAAAGAACCAGCTCCTCAAAACCCGCAAAGAACCAGCATCCCGTAAAAATATCGTATCTTTGGCCCCCGGATGCAAAAAGCGATCACCATACAAGGGCGCGTGCGCCCCGGGCGGCGGCTGGGGCGGACATTGGGCTTTCCGACAGCCAACATACACCTGGCGATGTCAGAGGATGTTCGGGCAGCGGAGGGAGTGTGGCTCGCACGGATCACCATCTTGGAGAGCGGAGAACGTTATTGGGGGCTGGTGAACGTAGGGCGGCGGCCGACCGTTGAGACGGCGACAGAGGACGGCGGAATATGCAAGGCAGAAGCCTGGCTCCTCGACTTCGACGGCGATCTGTACGGGAGCGAACTCCGCCTCGATCTTTTGCGCTATCTGCGGCCCGAACGCAAGTTCGCCTCCGTCGAGGAGCTGCGTCAGGCGATGGAACGGGATAAGAAACAAGCAATCAACATCATAGAGAACGATGACGAATATACCTTATAAAGTGGCCGACATGGGGCTGGCCGACTGGGGACGCCGGGAAATCGAAGTCTCGGAACATGAAATGCCGGGGTTGATGGCCCTGCGCAAGAAATACGGGGCCTCCAAACCGCTCGCCGGGGCAAGGATCATGGGATCGCTCCACATGACGATCCAGACCGCCGTGCTGATCGAGACATTGGTCGAGCTGGGGGCGGAAGTTCGGTGGTGCTCGTGCAACATCTTTTCGACGCAGGACCACGCGGCGGCGGCGATGGCGGCGGCAGGCGTGCCGGTTTTCGCATGGAAAGGGGAGTCACTCGAAGACTACTGGTGGTGCACGCGGCAGGCGCTGACCTTTCCGGGCAGCAAGGGGCCGCACCTCATTGTGGACGACGGGGGCGATGCGACACTATTAGTACACAAAGGGTTTGCGGCGGAGAACGACCCGTCGATACTGGATCAAAAAGCGGGCAATCACGAAGAGGCGGTCATTCTGGCCTTGCTGAAAGAGACCTTGAAAACGGAGCCGGGGAAGTGGCATGGGGTGGTGAACGAGTTGCGGGGGGTATCCGAGGAGACCACGACCGGAGTGCATCGGCTGTACCGGATGATGGAACGCGGGGAATTGCTCTTTCCGGCCATCAATGTGAACGACTCGGTGACGAAGTCGAAATTCGACAACCTGTACGGCTGTCGGGAGTCGTTGGCGGACGGCATCAAGCGGGCCACGGACGTGATGATCGCGGGTAAGGTGGCGGTGGTCTGCGGATACGGTGAGGTGGGAAAAGGATGTGCGGCGAGCTTGAGACACTATGGGGCGCGGGTGATCGTGACGGAGATCGACCCGATCTGTGCGTTGCAGGCGGCGATGGAGGGTTTCGAGGTCAAGACGGTCGAAGAGGCATTGTCGGAGGGGAATATCTACGTCACGACCACGGGGAACCGGGATATTATCACGCTGGAACACATGCGGGCGATGCGCGACCAGGCGATCGTCTGCAACATCGGCCATTTCGACGACGAGATCCAGATGGATCGGCTCAATGCGTTCGAGGGGGCGGTGCGGACGGAGATCAAACCGCAGGTGGACAAATACACTTTCACGGAGGACGGGCACTCGATATTCATACTGGCCGAAGGGCGGTTGGTGAATTTAGGGTGCGCGACGGGCCATCCGTCGTTCGTGATGAGCAACTCGTTCACGAACCAGACGCTGGCGCAGATCGAACTGTGGCAGCATGACTATGAAGTGGGGGTCTATCGGCTGCCGAAACATCTGGACGAAGAGGTGGCGCGGCTCCATTTAGAGCGGATCGGAGTGCATCTGACCCGGCTCACGCCGGCGCAGGCGGAATACATCGGGGTGCCGGTCGAAGGGCCGTACAAGGTGGATTTCTACCGGTATTGACGCCCGGGCGGTTTTTCCATACCGAAAGTCCTCGTTTTCCATGTCATGGAAAACGAGGACTTTTTTTGACAGTGGGCTAAAAGAAAAGACTGTCCGGTTCTTGGCGTATAAAACGGTCATTCGATCAGTCCGAACCGGCGCAGGGCGCGGGCGATGCCGTGGTCGTCCGGCGAGGTGGTCACATAGTCCGCCGCTTTTTTGACCGCAGGATCGGCGTTGCCCATAGCTACGGACGTCCCGACGTGTTCGAGCATCGGGATGTCGTTGCCGCCGTCGCCGAAAGCCATCACCTCCTCCAGCCTCAGACCGAAATGTTCCAGCATCCGGTCGATCCCTTCGGCTTTGTTCACCCCGGCCGGCACGATGTCGGTGAAAAGCGGATTCCACCGCATGGACCGGCAGTGGGGAAACACGCCGCCCATGATTTCCGCTTCCCGCTCCGGGCCGAAAAAGGCGATCAGCTGCAACACCCCCCGCCGCGCGATGGCACTCCATTCCTCGAACGGAGCCACCGGTGCGGGGTGACCCGTCTCGACCAGTTTGCGCACCCGCGTGACACGCTCGTCCACGAAGTTGAGGCACATCTCCCGTTCGCCGGCCAGCACGCAGGCGAATTTCTCCGGCCCTTGCTGCCAGCGGATCATCCGTTCGATGTCCGAAGGGTCGATTTCCTGCCGGAAGATCACCTCGCCGCTCCCGGCTATACAATAGCCGCCGTTCAGAGCTACATACCCGTCGAACGGGAAATCGCTGACTGTAAAGATGTCCGACGGGTGGCGCCCGGAAGCGATAAAGAGCCTGATCCCCTTTTCCCGCAAGGCGCCGAGCGCCCGGAGCGCCGAATCGGGAATGCAGTGGGTGCGGAAACTCACCAAGGTGCCGTCGATGTCGAAAAATATCGCTTTTATCATGATTGTCAGTTGCTTGTCCGCCTTTTTCGGATGACTGGGCAATAGTCGTCCGTCAAGGGGCGTTGGCTAAGGTAGTAAAATCGAGCCGATATGGATGAAACCTTCCTCGACGATGCGCTCCTGATGCGCGAGGCGACGACCGGCGATGCCGAGCTGCTGGCGGTCGACCTGTGGCTGCACGATGCGTTCGTGCAGCTCCGCGGACAGGATGATACTCTCCCGGTCTCAACGAAGGGGTGCGAGCTGCCGCAGTAAAGCGGCGATCTCGTGAAAATCCGCGGCAAAGGCAGTCGTCTTATTGTCCGTCCCGCTCACCCGGAATCCCCCGTTCCCGGGTAAAATCGTTATCTCTGCCGCCACGTTCGTGCCGGCCGTTTCCGATACGATGGCGAATCCGCACCGCTCGACGGTCTTGACGAGCAGCCGCCCGGTTTCATTGTCGGCATCACTTTCGATCCGTACCGCATGCAAGGCTTCCCGGTTCAATTTGACGGTTCCTTCGGATGAAAGGCTCAGCGGGGTCTGCTCGAACATGGCGTTCAGAGCGCCCGAACGCATCAGGTCTTCCGGCGCTCCGGCCGCTACACCGCCGGGGGTCATCACCCACAGGGTGTCGCAAAGTTCTATGGCGGTCGACAGATCGTGCGACGAAAAGATCACGGTTTTTCCGGTGTCGTGCGCCAGTTCGCGCAGCAGCAGGGCGATCTGGTAGCGGTTCGGCAGGTCGAGGAAGGCGGTCGGCTCGTCGAGCAGCATAAGCGGGGTGTCCTGGGCCAGTGCGCGGGCGATCATCACGCGCTGCCGCTCGCCGTCGCTGAGGCTCTCTACGGTTTTGTCGCGGAAAGCGGACATGCCGACCCGTTCCAAAGCCTCGCCGACGACGCGCCGGTCTTCCGGCGCGAGGGTGCCGAACCATCCGGTGTAGGGCGCGCGGCCCATGGCCACGACTTCATCTACTCTCAGGTGTGCTGCGGCGATCTGTTCGGTGGTCACGAAAGCGATCTTTCGGGCCCGCTCCCGGGCGGCCATCGCAGCAATTTCTGTGCCGTCGAGGGTGGCGCGGCCTTTCAAAGGCCTCCGCACGCCTGCCAATACGCGCAGCAAGGTGCTTTTCCCGACTCCGTTCCGCCCCAGCAAGGCGACTAACTCCCCTTCGGGCGCGGCGAACGACAGGTGTTCGGCCAGCAACCGCGGCCCGGCATGCCGCTGGGGGTAGCCTAAGGTGACATTTTCGATCTCTATCTTCATCACATCATCCTCCCGCGTTTGCTGTTCACGACGACCATCGCGACCACCGGTATCCCGAGCAAGGCGGTGATGGTATTAACGGGCAAAATCAGGTCGGTGCCGGGCAGTTGCGAAATGAGGTCGCAGAAGAGCATCATGTCCGCTCCGATCAGTACCGAGGCGGGCAGCAGGATCCGGTGGTCGGCCCGTCGGAAGAACATCCGGGCGATATGGGGAACGGCGATGCCCACGAAACCGATCGGCCCGCAGAAGGCGGTGACGCTGCCGGCCAGCAGCGAAGTGGCCAGAAAGATCACTCCCCGCACCCGGCCCACACAAACCCCCATGCTCCGGGCGTATCCTTCGCCTAACAATAGCAGGTTCAACGATTTGACCGATCCGGCGGCCAGCAGCAGTCCGCCGGCCACGCAGACGGCCAGGATAAGGAGCTGTCCGTCGGAGAGGCCGCCGAGGCTGCCCATCGACCAGATGACAAAACCTTTGAGTGCGGCGTCGCTGCTGAAGTATTGCAGTATGTCTACGAAAGCGGAGGCGGCGCTGCCGAACATCATCCCCAAGATCAACACGGCCATGATGTCTTTGATCCGCACGGAAACGGCCGTTACGAGCAGCAGGATCGCGGCGGCGCCGATCCAGGCGGAAACGGCGATGCCGAGGTCGCGGGCGATGCCGGCGTTCCCGAGCATGGGCAGCCCGAGCAGAAAGAGGGCTGCACCGAGGCTTGCGCCGGAACTGACCCCCAGTACGTAAGGGCCTGCCAGCGGATTGCGGAAAATGGTCTGCATCAGCAGTCCGCTGGCGGAAAGGGCGGCGCCGGCGAGCAGGGCGACACCGGCTTTCGGCAGCCGGAAGTCGAAAAGGATGCGCCGGGCCATATCGCTCTCTATGCCGTCTCCGCTGCCGAACGGCCACACGAAACCGGTGGAGCCGATGAGCGTGTCGGCGGCTGCCAAAGCTGCGAGCAACAGCAGGAATAGTAGAAATTTCAGTTTCAATTCGGTAAGATGTGACGGGTTATCTCTCCGTTTCAGACATCCAGCGTGACCACCGTGATGCCCGCTCCGCCGAGCTCTTCGTGCTCGTCTGCGGCCGAAACGACCAGCGGCACTGTCCGAAGATAGCGTCTGACCTCTTCTTTCAGCGCTCCGGTTCCCTTGCCGTGCAGGATCGTCACCTGGGGAAAACCCAGCATGATCGCCTCGTCCACAAAGGTTTCGACAATCTGTAGCGCCTCTCCCGCCCGCATGCCCCGGATGTCCAGCTGCTGCTTGAAATTCAGCCTCTTTTTCGACGTATCGTAGCTCTCCGCCGCTCTGCCGAAAGCTGCCGTCGCAGAGGTCGAACCGTTGTTGCGCGCCAGTTTTCGGTATTCCGCGTGCGGCACGATCTCCAGGCGGGCCTTGTCCACTACCGTCGTCACATGGTCGAACGCCACCGTCGCTTTGCCCGAGCCCTGCAATGTCAGCACCTCGCCCACCGTCTGCTGTCCCTGTATCCGGACATGGAGCCCCGGTTCGATCTCCCGCGGTTTTTCCGGCTTCTTTTCCGCAGCCTTCCCATCCGTACCCGAGGTCGCGGACGCGTGTTGTCTCCTGCGCTCCTTGCGTCGCTGCTCCCGTTCGCGCAACTGTTTCATCTTGCGCAAGATCGGATCATCCTCCGCCGACGGCAGCGGCTGCGTGCCGCTCCCTGCAATCAGATTCCGAAACTCGTCGAACTCTGCCCGTACCGCCCGTGTCCGCTCGCGTTCCGCCTCTGCTTCGCGGATTTCACGGATCGTATTTTCGATCTTCCGGTTGGCTTCCGCCAGCAGCTTTTCCGCCTCCGTCCGCGCCGCGGCCAATATTTTCGTTTTCTCGGCCTGAATCTCGGACAGCTGCAACTCGTACTGTGCCGCTGTCCGGTCTATGTTCTTCTCCGCCAGCCGAATCCGCTCCCGCTTCGACTCCCAGTATCGTTTGTCGCGCGCCGCCTCGCGGATGTGTTTTTCGGCGTTGGCCTGTGCCGATCCGATCTTCTCTTCCGCCGAGCGGATGATCTCCTCCGGCAGTCCGATTTTCCGGGCGATCTCGAAGGCGAACGAACTGCCCGGCCGCCCCATTTCCAGCCGGAACAGCGGCCGGATGTTCTGCAAGTCGAATGCCATCGCTCCGTTCTCGATCCCCCGTGCCCCTGCGGCATAGTATTTCAGATTGGCATAGTGCGTCGTGACGATTCCCCACACATGCCGCGCTTCGAGCCGCTGCAGTACTGCCTCGGCGATCGCCCCGCCCGTTCCCGGCTCGGTTCCCGATCCGAATTCGTCGATCAGCACCAGCGATCGTTCGTCGGCATGCCGCAGCACGGTCTTCATGTTGATCAGGTGCGATGAGTAGGTCGAGAGGTCGTTGTCTAACGACTGCTGGTCGCCGATGTCGATAAAGAGGCTGCCGAAAATCCCCATCTGCGAATCGCCGTCCGCCGGCACGAGCCAGCCGCATTGCAGCATGTATTGCAGCAGTCCCGCCGTTTTGAGGCACACGGATTTCCCGCCCGCGTTCGGCCCGGAAATCAGTAGGATATGTTTCTCTTGCGTGAGTGTCAAGTCCAGCGGCACGATGGGCTTCCCCTCTTTTCGCAAAGCCGCTTCCAGCAGCGGGTGCCGGGCTTTCCGCAGGTGCATCCCCGGCTCGGCCCGAAGTTCCGGCAGCACGGCATTCGTGCTCAAGGCGTACCGTGCCTTGGCTTCGATAAAGTCCATCCGCACCAAGTATTCCCCAGCTGCCAGCAAGAGCGGCAGTTCCGGCCGCAGCCGGTCGGCGAACGCGGTCAGTATCCGCACGGTCTCGCGCCGCTCTTCGTTTTCGAGTTCCCGCAGTTCGTTGTTCAGTTCCACCACTTCCATCGGCTCGATATAAGCCGTCCGCCCGGTCGCCGATTCGTCGTGCACTAAACCTTTGATCTTCCGTTTGTTCACTGCGGATACGGGAATCACCGTCCGCCCGTCACGCACCGAAATCTCACTGTCCGGGTCGACTATCCCCGCTGCCTGCGCCTGTCTCAATATGGATTGCAGCCGTTTCTCGACTTGCGAAGATTTTTCGCGCAGTGTGCGCCGGATCTGCGCCAGCTCCGGCGAGGCGTTATCCCGCAGCTGTCCCGATTCCGGGTCGATGATCCGCCCGATCTCGCGCCGCACGGCGGAAAAGTCTTCCACTGGCTCGGCCAGCTCTCCCAGCAGGGGATAAGGGTCTTTTCCTTCCTGACGTTTGCTCCTGAAGAAAGCGGCCAGGGCGTCGAGCAGTTCGAGCGCCCGGAGCAGTTCGACCATCTGGGCCGGTTCCAAGTAAGTTCCCTCGATCCGCACTCTGCGCAGGAAGCGGTTCGTATCGGTGTATCCGCCGCCCGGATAGTCGCCCTCCTGCACCAGGATGTCCCGCATCTCGGCTGCCTCGCCCAGCGTATGCCGCAACAGGGCATAGTCGGTGCAAAACGGGGCTTCGCGCACCAGGGTCTGTGCCGCTTCCGTTCCGCACAAAAGCGAAACAGCGTCCCGGACTTTGTCGAATCCGATCCGCTGCTCAAAATCTTTCGGATAGATCATAAGTTTTGAATCTCTGTTTTTAGCCCGGGGCCCGAAAAGGCGCACCGACACTCGGCCGCACCCCCGGAGGGCCGTCAAAGGGAGATACTGCTCAAAGTATTCCTGCTGTCCGGCCTCTCGTTAAAAGGCGCATCCCGGCTGTACGAAGCGAAGAAGAGGCGGACACCTTTCCCGCACAGAACCTATTTATCCCGCCGGCCGAACACCGAGAAATGGATATAGCGCCCCGGGTTCGCCTTGAAGTCCTGTAGAAGCAGGGTCAGCGATTCCGACGCCTGGGTCAGGTTGTGATACAGCTCCTTGTCGTAGATCAGCTTACCCACGCTCCCTTCGGCATCGTTGATCGCCGCCAGCGTCGTGTTCAGGCGATCCACCGCCCGCTCTGCGCCCGACATCAATGCCGGCACCGACGTGCTCATCGAATCCGCCATCGTCTCTACCCGGTTCACGATATTCGTAATCTTCGGCGCCGCCGAATTCAGCTCCGCCGAAAGTTTCTGCAGGTTGTCCATCGTCTTGGTCAGATCCGTGGCCACCATTTTGTCTACGTTGCCGCTGATCGCATGGGCGTGGGCCAGCACTCCCGACAGATTGGCCACATTTTCCTCGCTCAGCACCGCGTTGACTCCGTCCAGCGCCTTCGAGAGCCGTTCCACCAAGGAGGTTGCCATATCTTTCAGATTGTCATACTCGGTGGTGACCATCTGGAGCAGTCCCGGTTCCATCACCGAGCGGATCGTATCCCCGCTTTCGAGGTGATCCGGCGCATCCCCTAACCTCAGGTCGATCACCTTGGAGCCCATCAGCGATGCGCTGGTGATCTTCGCCTCCGAATCGGTCGGCACCGGATAATGTTTCCCCACCGAGAACTCCGCAATCACTTTCCCCGTGGGCACATCGTACCACACTTTCTCCACCGTTCCCACCCGGAAACCCTTGATCGTGACCGGCGAAGAGGCCTCGATACCGTCCGAGTTGTCGTACACCGCGTAAAAAGTATTGTCCCGGCTGAAAATATCCCGGCTCTTGATAAAATTGATCCCCAAGTAGAGCAGCAGGACCATACTGAGCCCGTAGATGCCTATTTTGACTTCTCGCGAGAGTTTTTTCTTTTTCATATGTACACCGTATTCCTGAATATAAAAGGCTTCACAAAGTCCTATTTCCCGATCGCTTCCGCCAGCGGCACCGGCTTTTCTCCCCGGAACGCCACCATGAAAGCATCCGGGAACGAGCGGCGCACCCGGCTCTGCAAAAGTAACGCTTCTCGGTAAGAAAAACTCGATCCGCAGTAATATTTGTAGCGGCCGTCGATCCGTTTTTCCAATACCTGATCCGCATAATCGCCGAAGTTCGAGCGCGTTATGGGGATTCTCGCGAGCGAGCTCTTCACCTGGATGCGGAACACCGTCCTACCGGCATTTTCCGTGCCATTCTGCCCCTGCCCGGCGGAAGAGGTGCCGGAGGCCTGCTGTTCCGGAGCCGCAGCGGTCTCCGGGGCCGAGGCCAGCGTGCGGCTGTCCGTGCGCCGCTTGTATTCCTTCACCGCCCGGAAGATCGATGCTGCGATTTTCTCCTGCCCCGCCGCCGAACCGAGGAATTTCGCCTCCGCCGGGTTCGAGATGAAGCCTACTTCCGTGAGCACGCTCGGCATCGGCGTGCGCCACAGCACCAGGAACCCTGCCTGTTTGACCCCCTTGTTCCTGCGATGCGCGTGGCCCGCATAGCGTTCCTGGATCAGCTCCGCCAGCGACAGGCTCTGGCTCTGGTAGGCATACTGCATCAACGAAAAGAGTATCAGCGACTCCGACGAACTGGGATCATAGCCCTCGTAGCGCGAGGTGTAGTCTGCCTCCAAGCTGATGACCGCGTTCTCGCGCATCACCACCGACAGGTTCCGATTCCCTTTGTCCTCTCCCATCACGTAGGTCTCGGTTCCGGCCACCTCGCGGTTGGGGCTGGCGTTGGTATGGATGGAGACAAAGAGATCGCCTCCCGCTTCGGATGCGATCCGGCTCCGGTCGGCCAATGGGATGAAGCGGTCGTCCCGCCGGGTATAAACGACCTTCACGTCCGGCAGCTGCTCCCCGATCATCCGGCCTAACCGCAGCGCTATTCCCAAGTTGATCGCTTTCTCCTGCTGCCCGTTCCCCACTGCTCCCGGATCCTTGCCTCCGTGTCCCGCGTCGATCACTACCGTATAGCCGTTTGGCTCGGGCGCCGTCCGC
>NZ_CANQYJ010000065.1 GCF_947628055.1 uncultured Rikenella sp. | reverse complement strand
GACGTTCGCGGAGTTCGACCGGGTGGTGGGGTTCAGGTATTTGAGGGGGATGCACCTGAACGACGACCTGAAGGCGCTGGGCAGCCGGGTGGATCGGCATGCCCCGCTGGGCGAGGGGACGCTGGGCGTCGAGGTTTTCAAGTACATCGCCGCGGATTCCCGTTTCGACGACATGCCGCTGATCTTGGAAACGCCGGACGAAAGCCGCTGGCCGGAGGAGATCGCGCAGCTCTACGCATGGGCCGGTCAGGCCGGCCCGACCCGATGATCGGCACGGGGGATGGGGTGTCCGCGGCCTGGGCCCGTCCTGCATGGGCCGGGGGGCCGATGCTTGTGTCCGGTGCCGCTGCGGTCGAAAACGGTTCGGTCGCAAGGCAAACTGCCGAATAAATATTATCTTTGGGTCTTAAAACCAACTTTCGACTGATTATGCAAATCCGCAAATGTTTTCTGACTATTGCCGCCGCTGCGCTGCTCGGCGCCGGGACTTATCATACTGTTTCTGCGCAGGGGTTCTATTGGGGGCCTCGCGCCGGGCTCAATGTCAGCAGCGTGACCAAAACCACCTATTCCAAAGCCCGTGCCCGCGCCAGCTTCGGGCTGATGGCCGGATACAAGCTGAACGACCTGATCGGCTTGCAGGCCGAGGCGCTCTATTCGCTGCAGGGCAACAAAATGACCAACAGCGATCACGTATATTCTTACAATTACCTGAAGATTCCCGTGCTGGCCAAGCTCTACCTGATCGGGGGCCTCAATATCGAAGCCGGTATTTCGTTCGACTGGCTGGTCAAGGCTAAGGAGACGTGGAACAGCACGGTTTACGATATTAATGGCGAGGTCACGGGCAGTGTCAGCCACAGCCAGAACCTGATGAGTGACAGAAAGAGTTTCGACTTTTCCATTCCGGTCGGCATCAATTACCAGTTTTCGCGTTTGCTCGACATCGGCGTAAGGTATGACATTTCCACGGTACGCGTGCATGAAGACAGGAAAGATCATGCCAAAAGCAGCAACTGGTCTGTCAGCGTGGGGTTGAGGTTCTAATCTGCTGTGGGCGCGTGCGATCCGTGAGGATTGACGGCGGCGGTTTTTGCAGTTTGCTGCGGCTTTGTTGGGTTTTGCGGGCGGTCCCGGGGGTTTGCGGGTTGCAGCCCGTCCGGTTTCTGCGAACCGGATTTTCACTGATGCGCGGAAGCTGTTCAGGGTAGTTCCGGCCTATAGCAAAACGAAGTTTTGTCCGTCCCGCCGGGGTCACCCAGACGCCGCCCGCGCAGGGCTGTACCCTCCCGAATAAGGCGGAGCAAATTCCCAACTCGCGTGCCGCTCGGCACCGGCGCCCGCGTGCGACAGCTGGAGTAGGGAATCGTTCAAAAGCAGCTTGCGCTTTTGAACAGGATTTCCGTCAGCGCGCGGGACAAGTACAGTTTCGGGCCGGAGTCAGCGGGGCTTTGGGGTAGAGGCGGCCAATAAAACAGCCAACGGCTGCGGTTCGAGTGCCGAGCGGCACCCTCCGCGGGGCGAGGCTGCGGCCCGCAGTGCCTGACGGCACGCAAAACGATCAGGCGCAGGCATTCTTATCAGGCTGTAACTACCCTTTCTTGGCCGGAGTCAGCGGGGTTTTGGGGTAGAGGCGGCCAATAAAACAGCCAACGGTTGCGGTTCGAGTGCCGAGCGGTACCGCCCCTCCGTCCGGGGTGGCTCCGGCCTGACAAAGGGAAATCGCAGACAACCTTGCGGAAACGCTTGCCAATGTCTAAAATAACCGTACGTTTATTCAAACGAATACACTTTGCATATACGAACAAGACTAAAATGACCATCAACGAAACACAAGACCGGATCATCGAAGAGTTTTCCGTTTTCGACGAATGGCTCGACCGCTACAACTACCTGATCGAACTCAGCCCCGAACTGCCCGGGATCGCGCCGGAACATAAGACCGACCAATACGTCATCAAAGGCTGCCAGTCGCGCGTATGGGTCGACGCCCGGCTCGGCGACGACGGGAAAATGTACTTCACCGCCGACAGCGACGCCATTATCACCAAAGGGATCATCGCCCTGCTCGTCCGCGTGCTCGACGGCCACACACCGGAAGAAGTGCGGGACGCCGACCTCTACTTCATCGACCGGATCGGACTGGCGCAAAACCTGTCGCCCACACGCGCCAACGGACTGCTCGCCATGATCCGGCAGATGAAACTATTCGCCACCGCCTATGCCGCAATGAAAAAATAAGGCGATTATTATTGTCCCAGCATTTTTTGGGGGGCATTTTTTCGGCTCGCGCCCGTGCCGACACCTATAGGAACGGATCTACCCTAAAAGACCGGCGACCGGCAGGCTCAGTTCGAGTGCCGAGCAGTACCCCCGGCGCAGAAGCCGAACTCGAAAGAGGAGAAAGGTACAATAAAGTATATAATCGCGAAAAATAATACCTATTTTTGAACCGATTATGACACCGCAGCAGATACTCGACATCGAGAAAGACATCATATACACACTCAAAAACATCTACGACCCGGAGATACCGGTCAATATTTACGACCTCGGATTAGTGTACGAAATCGAGATGACCCCGGAAGGGACGGCCAATATACGGATGACCCTCACGGCCCCGAACTGCCCGATGGCCGACCAGTTGGTGCAGCAAGTGCACGACGACGTGCTGCGGGTCAAAGGAGTGGAACGCGTGGATGTGACCTTGACCTTCGATCCGCCGTGGGACCGATCCATGATGAGCGAAGAGGCACTGCTCGAATTAGGTATGCTGTAGACCGGATTTCACACCGAAAACCATTTAAATCAAGATACATATGAGAAGAAAAATCGTAGCAGGAAACTGGAAAATGAACACCACCCCGGCCGAAGGAGCGGAACTCCTCAAAGGCGTTGCGGCGCTGAAAAGCACCATCCCGGCCGATGTCGAACTGATCGTCGGAGTGCCGTTCACCCATATCTGCTGTGTGAAAGATGCCGCAGCGGCGGCCGGGATCGCCGTTTCGGCCCAGAACTGCGCCGACCACGAATCGGGGGCCTACACCGGCGAAGTCTCCGCTAAAATGATCGCTTCGCTGGGGGCGAAATATGTGATTCTCGGGCATTCGGAACGACGCGAATACTACGGCGAAACCAGCCAGACACTCAACAAAAAGATGGCACTGGCCTATGAACAGGGCTTGGCGCCGATCTACTGCGTGGGCGAAAAACTCGACGAACGCGAAGCGGGGAAACATTTCGACGTGGTGCGCCGGCAGATCGAAGAGGTCGTCTTCCACCTCACGCCGGAACAGTTCGGCAAAATGGTGATCGCTTACGAACCGGTATGGGCGATCGGCACGGGCAAGACGGCTACGGCGGAACAGGCACAGGAGATCCATGCCTTTATCCGGAAAGTGCTGGCCGAAAAGTTCGGTGCAGCGGCTGCGGACCAAACGCCGATCCTGTACGGGGGGAGCTGCAAACCGGGCAATGCGGCTGAGATTTTCAGCAAAACCGACGTGGACGGCGGGCTGATCGGCGGCGCTTCGCTGGTGGCAGCGGACTTTATCGCGATCGCCAAAGCTTTTTAACGCCGATTCCTTTTTCGGAGGCCCGTTCTTCGGGTGCTCCATGCGCCAGGCCGGTTATCCGGCCCGGCGTTTTTTTTTGAGAGGGCAGGATAAAACGGGGCGCACGAAAAAATACGGCTCCCGGTATCAATCGGGAGCCGTATGAGGAAACTCAAGTCCGACCGGCCGAACGTCAGAAACGGATACCTGCTGTCAGCTGGAATACGTTGTTGCGCGAGGAAGTCGTCTTCATGGCGTGGCTGACCCCGAAGTTATACCGTGCGTCCAGCACCAGGCGCCCCAGGTCGTAAGAGATACCTACCGGGATCGAAACATCGGCGGTATGGAAGTCGCCGGCAATGCCGTGCTTGGTGGTCACGCCGTTCGTTTTAACCACCTGACGGGCGCCGAGGCAGAAGCCTACCTGCACCCCGGTTTTCAGCGCCAGGCCGCGCGTGACGTAGAAGTTGGCCAGCAACGGCACGTTCAGGTATTCGGTCTTGATCTTGTCTTTGAGATCGGTATTAGCCACTGTACGCTTGTCGATACCGCCCTGGCGGGAATAAAGAACGTCCATCGAGAGAGCGAACCAGTCGGCTGTCCGTACCTGGGCGAACATACCGGCGGTGAAGCTCACTTTTGCATCCCAGTCCGTATTGCTCATGGTGGAGACGTTAAGCCCCGCCTTCGGCCCCCAACTGAAACTTTCTACCCAGTCGAAGTTCTGTGCGGAAGCGGTGCCGGTTCCTGCCAGCATGGCTGCCGAAGCGGCGATCAGCGATAAAACGATTTTTTTCATAGCTTTTTGGTTTTTAAAGTAGTTTATAAATAATTGAATGTTCTATTTTTCGCGACTATAAACTTTATCGTACTTTTCTTCTTTTTCGATTCGGCTCTGCGCCGAGGGCTTGTCGTGAAAAAATGGCCCGGTTCGTGTGCCGGGCGGCACCGGCGCGAGCCGAAAATTAATTATATAATCGCCTTATTTATAATGAACCGTACACGCCGAGCAGAGCTTCCGTCGAGAAAATCCCGAGCGCGATCGGTTCCGCTTTCACGGCTATTATCAAAGTCCGTGCCGCAGCGCTCCGCACCCGGATCTGTTCGCGGAAATCCATGCCGGCGCTGCCGAGCGCTTTGTAGGCCGCCTCTTTGGCGCACCAGACCAGCAGGGCCGGATTGTCGGGATAGAGAGGGGCCGCGAGTGCGATCTCTTCCGGGGAGGCGATGCGGGCGGCCACCCGTTCCGCCCGGCGCCTGGCAAGCTCGATGTCGATGCCGCACGGGCCGCTGGAAGAGACTAACAGCGCCGCCCAGCCCGAAGTATGGGAAATGGAAATGTGCCGCTCGGAAAGAGTTCCGTCCGGAGTGACTAACAAAGGGCGGCCCGACGGCTCATAGCCGATCCGGCCCCCCAGTTTCTCCCGGGCCAGCAGCCGCCCCGCGAGCCACTCTTTCCGGCGCTGCTCTTGGGAGGAGAGGAAAGAGGTGTAAATCTCCGTTTCGTCCGCCGTCAGATCAGCGCGGGCCGCCAGCTCGGCCTCCGGAATCTCCGACAACGGAAGCAGATAGATGCGGTTTGCGCCGAAATGCAGATCAATCGTCGGTAGGGTCGTCATCGGAGGTGTCTTCGCCGGTTAATGCAACCTCTACTTTGGCGATGCGGCGGTTCTCCACACGCCTGGCTGTCAGTTCGATATGGCCGAAACTCACGCTTTCGCCTTCGCAGAAAAATTCGCCGCGGATTTCGAGCATCAGTCCCGCCAGCGTGTCGGCGTCGCCCCGCACGGTGTCCAGGAACGTGTCCGGCAGCTCCAGCACGCGCAGAAAATCGCCCAGATGCGTGCGTCCCTCGAAAATATAGTGGTTCGCATCGATCTGCTCGTAAGTCGCCGCCTCGACGTCCGATTCGTCGGCGATCTCGCCCACGATCTCTTCGAGAATGTCTTCCAACGAGACGACCCCCAACGTCCCGCCGTATTCGTCCACAACGACTGCGATATGGATTTTCCGTTTCTGGAAATCTTCGAGCAGGTCGTTGATTTTCTTGTGTTCCGGCACGAAGTAGGCCGGCCGCAGCAGTTGCTGCCAGCTGAATCCGTCTCCTTCGCCCAAGTGGGGCAGCAGGTCTTTGACGTACAGGATTCCTTTGATGTCGTCGAGATTCTCGCTGTAGACCGGGATACGCGAAAAGCCGCTTCTTACGACCGTTTCCCTGACTTCGGCGAACGAGGCCTCCTGTTCCAGCGCCACCACGTCGATCCGCGGTTTCATGATCTGGTCTACCTCGGTGCGGACGAAACGCACGATGCCGGTCAGCATTTTTTTGTCGTCGTCGGAGTCGGCTTCGGCGATCTCGATCGCGTCGGTCAGTTCGCTCATCGAGAGGTTGGCCTGTTTTTTGGCCAAAGCGTCGGTGAGGGTGCCTCCCGTCCGGGTCAGCAAGGCCGAGAGCGGCTTGAAGAAGCGCTGCAATGCGGTGAGCGGTACGGCCATCCTCCGGGCAAACGACAAGGTGTTGTAGGCCGCGAATATCTTGGGCATGATTTCTCCGAAAAGCAGCAGCAGGAAGGTCACGAGAATGACTTTCACGATAAATTCCAAGAGTGCCGCTCCTTGAAATCGTATAATGAGGTCGATAATTCGGTTGGCTGTTAAGATCGCCCCGATATTGACTAAATTATTGGTGATCAGTATGGTGGAGAGCAGCCGGTCTTTGTCGTCCAGCAGTTTCACGGCAGCTTGCGACTGCCGGGTCTCCGATTCTTCCAGTTCGTGCATGTCGCCGGGCGACAGCGAAAAGAATGCGGTTTCGGAACCCGACACGAGTGCCGAGACTGTCAGCAGCGCTGCCAGTACCAGCAGCATCCAGATCAGGTGGGGTGTAAAGGCCAAAAATTCGACCCCTTGTAAATAATCGTCCATAGATGCGGCAAAGATAGCGATTTTTTGCGGGCGGGAATAGAACGGGGGGCCGGTCGGATAGTTTAGGGCTGTTTACGGTGCCGCCGGACGTATGTCGTCGGTGGAACTGACTTGGATTTGCACGGTGCCTTTATAAACGGTGACGATTCCTGTCAGCCTGATTTCGCCTGCCGGCAGCGGGTCGTCGGCGAAACGGGCATAGGGACTGGTGTAAATTTGCAGGGTATCGCCGTGCGGATCCGAGAAGGTCTGTTCTCCTCGCCAGAGGTGTTTGCCTCCCTGCGTAAAATGTCCGGTGACTCTGACCAGCCGGCCGGCGAGCGATGCGGTCACTTCCTGAACGGTCGGTTCCAATGTGTCGACCGGTTCGGGCGTGGGGTTCGGGCTGTGGATCATAATCTTTTGTAGTAGGGCGTCGGAGGCGATATAGTCGATTCCTTTCGGAAAGCCTGGCTCCGGAGCGCCAACGGCTACCATGCCGTCCCAGAGCCCTAACCGCATCCCGTCGAGCTGCAGAATGATTTGTTGGCCTGGCCGGTAGGCGGTGTAGGTGTCATAGGTGCCGGTCAACACGGCCAGCGGTGTCTCTTTCTGCTGGATAACGAGTATTTTGTGGAAGTTCCCGGCGGAGTCCGATGTGGTGACTGTTCCGCTGACGATTGTCCCTTGGGGCAGGTCTGTTCCGCCGCTGCGGTAGAACCGATCCACGCTGGCGAGGGTGGTGTTGGCTGTCCAGGTCGGAATGTCTGGCTCGGGTGGCTCTCCGAAATGGTTGTAATCGCAGCCGGCGAGACACAGGGCTGCCGAAATGGAGTACAGGAGAGGCAGGAGGCGCATGATGTTTGGGGTTTAGGGTTCTGCAAATATAGGATTTTCTTCATTTGCAGTCGGCTCGGGTGCGGCGGTCGCTCTGCCCGGGCTGTTTACTGTCTTGTGTCGAAAGGCTGCTGGCGCGGGAAAAGAGTAATTAATTGTAGGT
Organism: uncultured Rikenella sp.; assembly: GCF_947628055.1. Taxonomy (GTDB): domain Bacteria; phylum Bacteroidota; class Bacteroidia; order Bacteroidales; family Rikenellaceae; genus Rikenella. The sequence continues at coordinate 7,141 of NZ_CANQYJ010000065.1, read as the reverse complement.
TTTATTGTACGTGTTCGGGAGGGTACTGTTCTCTTTGTGAACAAAGAGAACCAGAAAAACTTTTTGAGATGCTTGCGCATCTCTTGAGCCTGCCGGGTATCCTTGTCTTGATTCTCTTGGGGTGTGAGCAATAGCGGGCTATTGAATACTGTACCTTATGCCCGCTATTGCCACACCCCAAAGCAAACTCAATGCAAGAGGACTGCGGAGCCTAAGGAGTAGCGCAGCTATCTGAAAGTTTCTTTGGTTCTTTCTTTTCAAAGAAAGAACAGTCACTCACAGAACAGTGCAAAATAAACCTACGATTAATTTTAGGCCTTTGCGAGCGTTCCCGAAATGTCGTCTGTGATCTCCCGATGCCAAGCCGGAGCCACCCCAGGCGGAGGGTGCCGAGCAGCACCCCCTGCCCTGCGGACGCATTTGCACCACAGCGGGCAGTCTTTATTTGGATTCAAAGCAGTTTGGTTCGGGCTGGGCGGTACCGCGCGCCACGCCGGAAAAGGAAAATCGACGGTTTCAACGAGAGTTGAAAACGAACGATTTTCCCGGCGCGCGAATCACAAGCAATTTGTACCCGGCAGGTTCCGGCAAAACGAAGTTTTGCAAGCCCACCGCGGGCACGCGGCCCCGCGCGGGAGCGCAGTTTCCTCAAACTCCTCGCGCGCGACGGCTGGAGCAGGAAATTGTTCAAAAGCATGAATTGCTTTTGAACAGGATTTCCGCCAGCGCGCGGCCAAAGCATGTTCATCCCGGCGCGAGGGTAAAGAATGATTCTGAATAGTACCGGGTCGCCGCCAGCGGAAAGAGCAACGAGCTCCGTCGAAGTTGCTCGCGCCGCATGGGGTGGCGGCGACTCGCGCGACCCGTCGGGCCGCGGTTTACTTGGCTTCCAACAGAGGAATGGCCGGAGCCAGCGGAGCTTTGGAGCCGAAGCAGCCAATAAAACAGTCAACGGCTGCGGCTGGAGTGCCCAGCGGCACCAAGCCTCGAACGATCCGTCTTAAAAACCCATTTCACGGCATGGAAACAAACAAATAAAAATCGTACCTTTGTCCTTTAAAAGCAAACGAAACAAAAACAACCACATACAGCTGTGAAAAAAATCAAAGGCGCCTTGATCTCCGTCTTCTATAAGGACGGTTTGGCAGAGATCGTTAAAGAACTTGACAAACACGGAGTTGTAATATATTCCACAGGCGGCACCCAGACCTTTATCGAAGGATTGGGCGTCAAAGCCCATGCAGTCGAAGACCTCACGGGGTATCCGTCCATTCTGGGAGGACGCGTAAAGACACTGCACCCGAAGGTATTCGGAGGCATACTCTCGCGCAGAGACAACGATACCGACATTCAGCAAGTCGCACAATATGAAATTCCGGCAATCGACTTAGTGATCGTCGATCTTTACCCGTTCGAGCAGACCGTGGCCGATCCGAAAGCTACGGCGCAGGACATCATCGAAAAGATCGACATCGGCGGGATTTCGCTCATTCGGGCTGCCGCCAAGAACTTCAAAGATGTGGCCATTGTGCCTTCTGTCGCTCAGTACGGGTACATCCTCGACCTGCTGCGGACGCAGGAGGGAGGGACGACGCTGGAACAGCGCAGGCATTTGGCCGCCGAAGCGTTCAATGTCAGCTCGCACTACGATACGGCGATCTTCAACTACTTCAATCGCACGGAAAATATTCCGGCATTCAAGCAGAGCTTTACAGCTTCGGCGGCGACGCACTTGCGGTACGGGGAAAATCCGCACCAGGCGGCCACTTATTTCGGGGACCTCTCCGCGCAGTTCGAGCAGTTGCACGGGAAGGAGATTTCCTATAACAATATGCTCGATATGGACGCGGCAATCAATCTGATCGGCGAGTTCGGGGGGGCGGATGCGATGCCGGCGTTCGTGATTATGAAGCACAACAATGCCTGCGGAGTGGCGGTGCGTCCGACCTTGGTCGAAGCGTGGAAGGATGCTTTAGCGGGGGACCCGGTATCGGCTTTCGGCGGGGTTTTGATTACGAATCGGACTGTGGACAAGGCTACGGCAGAGAAGATCAACGAAATCTTTTTTGAGGTCATTATGGCGCCGGGATACGATCCGGATGCGCTGGCGGTGCTCGAGACGAAAAAGAATCGCATCATTCTCAAGACCAAGACTGATGCGCCGGCGGCCTCTGGCGGATGCAGTTGTGCGCGGCAGTTCCGGTCGCTACTGGGCGGGGTGGCCGTGCAGGAACGGGACGCTAAAGTGGGGGGGCAGGACTCCGAAATGCGGCAGGTGACGAATAAAGGGATTACCGATGCGGAACGCGAAGACCTGATCTTCGCCAACAAGATCGTGAAACACTCGAAATCGAACGCGATCGTGCTGGCGAAGGGCGGGATGCTGCTGGCCAGCGGCATCGGGCAGACCTCGCGGGTGGATGCTTTGAAACAGGCGATCGCCAAGGCCAAGTCGTTCGGGTTCGACCTGCGGGGAGCGGTGCTGGCATCGGACGCTTTCTTCCCGTTCGCGGACTGCGCCGAAATCGCTCATGCGGAGGGGATCGACACGTTGATCCAGCCGGGCGGCTCGGTGCGCGACCAGGATACGATCGACTATTGCAATGCCAACGGCATGGCCATGGTATTCACGGGGTTGCGTCATTTCAAACACTAAAACACCGTCGTCATGGGACTCTTTTCATTCCTCACCCAGGAGCTGGCCATGGACTTAGGCACGGCCAATACGATCATTATTTACAACGATAAGATCGTGGTGGACGAACCGTCGATCGTGGCGGTGGACCAGCACGCCAACCGCCTGGTGGCCATCGGAAATCAGGCGCGGCAGATGCACGGCAAAACGCATCAGGACATCAAGACGATCCGACCGCTACGGGATGGGGTGATCGCGGATTTTACGGCGGCGGAGCTGATGATCCGAGGCATGATCAAGATGATCAAGTCGCGGAACAAGATGTTCAGTCCTTCGCTGCGGATGGTGATTTGTATACCGAGCGGCTCTACGAATGTGGAGATTCGTGCAGTGCGGGACTCGGCGGAACATGCGGGGGGGCGCGAAGTCTATATGATTTACGAGCCGATGGCGGCGGCTTTGGGGATGGGGCTCGATGTGGAGGCGCCGGAAGGACATATGGTGGTGGATATAGGCGGGGGGACGGCGGAAGTGGCGGTCATTTCGCTCGGGGGGATTGTCTGCAACGAGTCGATCAATGTGGCCGGGGATGTCTTTACGGAGGATATTCAGACTTACATGCGGCAGCAGCACAATATCAAGATCGGCGAGCGGACGGCGGAGGAGATCAAGATTGCGGTGGGGGCGGCGATCGACAATCTGGATACGCCGCCGGACGATCATATTGTCCGCGGGCCGAATATCATCACTTCTTTGCCGCTGGAGATTCCGGTTTCCTATAAGGAGGTGGCGCACGCGCTGGACAAGTCTTTGATGAAGGTGGATGCGGCGATTATGAAGGTGCTGGAAAAGATTCCGCCGGAACTGTATTCGGATATTGTGAAGAACGGAATTTATCTGGCGGGGGGCGGTGCGTTGCTGCGGGGGCTGGACAAGCGTTTGTTCCAGAAGACGCGTATTCCGTTCCATGTGTCGGAGGATCCGCTGCGGGCGGTGGCCAGAGGGACGGGGATCGCGCTCAAGAATATCGGACGGTTCTCGTTCCTGATGCGGTAGCTGTAGATTTTTCGGCTGCGTGTTTTTCTCGCTGCGTGCGAATGTTCGTACGGGGCGTTGTTGCTTAATCGCATGGCTAAATATCAAGCGATGCGTTAGCATCGCTCGTCCGGCGGGGGGTCCGTTGGGGCGTTTATTGAAGTTTGCATTGCTTGTTTAAGGTAGTAGTTACAGCCCTTTGCCCGCCGCGGGGCCCCGTTGGGGCGTTTGTTGAAGTTTGAGAGGACTTATTTAGCGGCTCCGCCCGGCCCGAGGACAGTTTTCTCCTTTGGGGATAGTTTATCTTGCTACCGGCAGGCCAGCAGAGTACCCGAAGGGTGCGGTTCGGGTGCCGCTCGGCACCGCCCGCCCGGCGTAAGGGCAGTACCCTCAAACTCTTCTACGCGCCACACTTTACAGGGAGAAATCATTTCGACAAACGACAGTTTGTTGAAATAAGATTTCGCTGGCGCGCAGGAAAGACAACTGAGGTAAAGGCGGCTCGGTTCGCGTGTTGACCGACACCGCGCGCGATTGCTGGAGAAGGAAATCGTTCAAAAGCATGAATTGCTTTTGAACAAGATTTCCGCCAGCGCGCGGATAAAGAATGTCATCTCCGCGCGCCACGCCGAAAAAGGAAAATCGACGGTTTCAACGTGAGTTGAAAACGATTGATTTTCCCGGCGCGCGGAACAAAGAATAATTGAGGTAAAGACTGCCCAAGCGATGCAGAGCATCGCAAGCCCAGCGCGGGGCCCCGTTGGGGCTTTTATTGGTGTTTGAGAGAACTTATTTAACGGGGCCTGCCCGGCCCGAGGGCAGTTTCCTCCGAATGAGGCGATGCAAACTCCGCGGCTGGAGTGCCCAGCTGCACCGGCACCCGCGCGCCACGCCGAAAAAGGAAAATCGACGGTTTCAACGAGAGTTGAAAACGATTGATTTTCCCGGCGCGCGGGGATAGAGTTCAAATGTTTGAGCGGATCGGATGTCCGGGATGCCGACTTGGCAAAGGGAAGATTCTGGAAGTTACATCCGGTATTCCATGGGCTGTCGGAAGTTGATCGTTTTGCGTGCCGCAAGGCACTGCGGGCCCGCAGCCTCCCCCTGCGGAGGCCCGCAACTTTTTTATCACTTGCGCGAAAGTTGCGTTCCCCGCAGGCTGCGACCGAAGTTGTACTTTGACCGCATACAGGCGAAAATTCGGCTTGGCCGTGATCTCCCGATGACGCCCCGGAGCCACCCCAGGCGGAGGGTGCCGCTCGGCACTCGAGCCGGGCTGTAACTACCCTAAACAGTCTCCGCTGGCTCCGGGTCGAGAGAAAAGACTCTTATGCTCGGAAAACGAGGGGAATGGCAAAGGGGGTGCAAGCCCCCCTTTGATGCGCTTTTTGCTTACTTTTTATCGCATCATAAAAAGTAAGTGCCTGCCTGGCAGGAGGGCTGCAAAAAAAGTTTTTTATAAAGAACAAACGCCCGCTGAGCCTTCTGACGGAGAGAAAGCCCCGCCGGTTTGAGGCGTAAAAAATAAAGGCGCCCGCGGCCTGAACGGCTGCAAAGACGAAGTAAAAGCCCAGCCGACTCAAGGCCATAAATAAGTACTCTGCGGCATGCCGCGGGAAGAGAGGAAAAGCCTCTACCCTCTCGTGTAGGTAGGCCCGAAACCTTACACTGGAGAGAAAACTCCCGCCTCGGCGGCAGATGGCACCGGAAGAACAGGCGCTTGCCGCTAACCTACATATTGTTAAAATGGGACGCCCGGTTTTCGTCAGAAAATTCGTCGCAAGATTTTCGCCGAAAAATCCGCAACAAGATTTTCGCTGGGAAACCCGCAACAGAGTTTTCGTCAGAAAATCCGCCGCAAGATTTTTGCCAGGAAACCCACAACAGAATTTTCGTCAGAAAATCCGCAACAGAATTTTCGCCGGGAAACTCGCAACAGAATTTTCGCCGAAGAACCCGCAACAGATTTTTGCCAGGAAACTCGCAACAAGATTTTCGCCGAAAAACCCGCAACAAAACGAAATCCATAACACCCAAAGATATGTCATCCAACAAAAACAAAACAGTGCTCGTGGCCGGCGGCGCCGGATACATCGGTTCGCACACCACCGTAGAGCTTATTAACGCCGGGTACGACGTAGTCATCGCCGATAACCTCTCCAACGCCGACATTTCCGCCGTCAAAGGCGTAGAACAGATCGTCGGCCGTTCCGTGCCTTTCATACAGGTCGACTGCTGCGATATCGACGCCCTCAGACGCGAAGTGTTCGGGAAATACTCGTTTGCTTCCGTGATCCACTTCGCGGCTTACAAGGCGGTGGGCGAATCAGTCTCGGAACCGCTCAAGTATTTCCGCAACAACCTCCAGTCGCTGCTCAATGTGCTGACCTTGATGAAAGAATTCGACGTGCCGAACATCGTATTCTCGTCGTCCGCCACCGTTTACGGGCAGCCCGAGGTGCTGCCGGCGACGGAAGCGACGCCGCGGCAGCGGGCCAACTCGCCTTACGGGCTGACCAAACAGATGAGCGAAGACATCATTCAGGATACGGTGGCGGCGGTTCCGTTCTTCAAGGCTATCGCACTGCGGTACTTCAACCCGATCGGGGCGCATCCGTCGGCACTGATCGGCGAGCTGCCGAAAGGGGTGCCGGCCAATTTGGTGCCGTTCATCACGCAGACGGCGGCGGGGATACGGAAAGAACTCTCGATTTTCGGAGACGACTACGGCACGCCGGACGGATCGTGCCTGCGGGATTATATCGACGTGGTGGACCTGGCGCGGGCACATGTGGCGGCGGTGGGCCGGATGGTGGAAAATCAATCTGCGGAGCGGTATGAGATATTCAACATCGGGATAGGAAGACCGGTGTCGGTGCTGGAGCTGGTCAAGCTGTTTGAAGAGGTGAACGGGGTGCCGGTGCCGCACAAGATCGTGGCGCGCAGGCCGGGGGATGTGGAAAAGATATGGGCGGCGACGGACAAGGCCAACGAGGTGTTGGGCTGGCATGCGGAACGGGAGCTGGGGGATACGCTGCGGGCGGCGTGGGCTTGGGAAAAGCATGTGAGGGGATTGTAGCCGGATTCGGTGGGCCTGGCATCCGGGATGACGCACGGCGGACAGACTGTAGGCAGGCCTTTTCGCAAGGCCTGTCGTGCTGTTCCTGCCGGATACAGAATCATGGGTATGACTGTTCCTTTTTCGCGGATTTCCGGCCTTGTTGTTCTCAGCCGCTGCGACCTTGCGGGAGGCTGGGACTCACCGGGGCCGGCGGGGCGCTCCTGCCGGGCTGTAACTACCCCAAGTTGCGTTCTTCCTGAGGGAGGTGTCCGGCCAGGCGGAAAGCTGTTTGTAAAAAAGGTAGGTTTTATTTGCACTGTGCCGTGTGTGACTGTTCTTTCTTTGAAAAGAAAGGCCCCATAGGGGCTTTCCGGGCTGTAATTACCCGACTGCTTAGGCTCCGCAGTCCT
>NZ_CANQYJ010000064.1 GCF_947628055.1 uncultured Rikenella sp. | reverse complement strand
GCCGGTCGCACCCCCGCCCCGGCCCACGACACCACCGGCCGGCGCAAACCGTACTCCTCCTTCAGAGAGAGATAAATATCCTGTAGCTCCCGTACCCCCGGATCGGCCGCCGAAGCCACCGTCAGGTAGCCCGACTGCCCCATCAGCAACGCCTCGGCCTGCCGCACCTCCCCGCCGCAGCGCACGAAACACCGCAAAGGAATCGACCGGGCCAACGCTTCGTAAGACTGCTTCTTCTGGCCTATCCCCAGCGAACGCAGGTAACAGACATAAGCCGTTTCATCCCAGTCGCCGCCCAGGGAGGCCCGGATCGCCGTCACCTCCGCGGTTTTACGCCGCAGGCGGTCGGCCACCAACCGCGAGAGGATCTGCCCCTGCTCGGCCGCCGTCAGCCCGCCGAAAAAACCGGCGCACCCCATCCCGTTCCGCCGCGACTGGACGAGTAAATTCTCGTATAAAGCCTCGATCTTCGGTGCGAGGGTCAGCACCAGCGTCCGTACTTCGCGACCTTCGCGCATCAGCACGCGGTCGCGCTCGCCGACCACGTGGAACGCCACGCTGTCGAACGCCGGGTCATTGATCCTGCCCTCGTCGCGCCAGAGGGACGACCGGGCGTCGATCCGCACAGCACCGTGCAGGACGGTATCACCGAAGCTCACGGCGGCGTTCACGAAATCCGGTGCAGGAACGGTCGTTCCGTCGAAAGGGACTTCGGCAGCGTAGCCGGGACTCACGACATTCGCCTCGCCGCCGGAAACGGCGAGGTCGCCGTTCTGAAACAGACGGTGTCTCCAAACGAGGGTAAGCAGGCTTCGTCTCTGGCTGTCGGTCATGGATGGTATGGCTATATTCTCTATTCCGGTGCCGCTGGCCGGAGGTCAGCGGTGACACGGTCTGCGGCCCGTGCGGTTCGCTTCGCTCGCTGCTATTGCGGGGGATTCGCTTCCCAAAGATAGTGCTTTCCGCGAAACTTGGCTTTTCATTTTAAGCGGAAAACCTCTACCTTTGCCTCATTCAAAAAACGTTTCATTACAGAATATCGATATTATGGGAAGAGCTTTTGAATTCCGCAAGGCGCGCAAATTCAAGCGTTGGGGCAACATGGCCCGGACTTTCACCCGGCTGGGCAAGGAGATCGTGATCGCCGTGAAGGCGGGAGGGCCGGAGCCGGCGAACAACCCGCGGCTGAGGATGCTTATTCAGACGGCCAAATCGGAGAATATGCCCAAGGATAATATCGAGCGGGCCATCAAGCGGGCCGTCTCGAAGGATACCGAGGACTACAAGGAGATTCAGTATGACGGGTACGGCCCGTATGGGATCGCTATTGTGGTGGAGGCGGCTACGAACAACAACACCCGCACGGTGGCCAATGTGCGGAGCTATTTCAACAAGGCGGGCGGGTCGCTGGGAACCACCGGGAGCCTGGATTTCATGTTCGACCGCAAATCAGTTTTCAAAATCAAGGCACCTGAAGGGCTCGACATCGAGGAGTTCGAGCTGGAGCTGATCGACTACGGGGTGGACGAGGTGTTCTCCGAAGAGAGCGAGGAGGGGGTGAGCGAGATCGTGATTTATGGAGCTTACGACGCGTTCAGCAAAATACAGAATTATTTGGAGGAAAAAGGGTATGAGATTCTGAGCGGGGAGTTCGAACGGATACCGCTGGATCAGAAGGAGGTGACGGCGGAACAGCGCGAGTCGATCGAGAAATTGTTGGAAAAATTCGAGGAGGACGAGGATGTGCAGCGGGTGTACCACAATATGAAAATCGAGGAATAACGCATACCGCGTATCGGTTTTTCGCATTCAGGCGGGGCTTTCCTTTCCCAGAAAAGCCCCGCCGTTTTTTGGGGTATCGGGCGTTAAACCGTTTTTGTGTTGTGTTTGCCGAGGTTTTTCGGGCTGGGGGTGTTTTTCGGAAGGGGATGGCGGCGTTTTTTACACGATTTTTTGAAGGGGGCTTGCGGAGAGGATATGGGCTGATTCGAGAGTTATTATATTGAGACACACGTTTCTTCGGGGTTTAGGATTTCCCATATCAACGGTTTTCGTGCGGTTTTGGAGTGCTGCGGAGGTGTGCGTTTTTTCGGTTTTTTCTTTTTGGAGGGTATTTTTTGCAGGTTGCGGATGTGTTTTCGGGATTTTCAGCGGTTTTCCCGGGTTCGGCGGTTTTTGTAGGTTTCTGCTTTTTGCAGGTTGTGGCGGAGCGTTATGTTCTCGGCTATTTCTGTCGGTTGTAACTATTTATCGCCGGTGCAGTAACTGAGTTTCCGCGTCAGCGGCGGCCCAGTCTCCAAGACCAATGTGCGGCCTTCGAGGGATTGGCGACGAACTGAAAAATGCGGACTATTTAGTCGTACTGTTATTTTTAGGTGGGCTGTAACCATCCGGCTACGAATGGTGCGATGCGTGAGTATCGCCGGCCTTACGCTGTCGCGCGCGGGGACAGTGCCACTCGGTACGTGAATCGCACCTTTCGGGTGTTTTATTGGCCTGCCGGGAGCAAGATAAACTGCTCCAAAGGAAAAAACTGCTGCCTTCAGGCCAAGCCGGGCGGGCCCCGTCTAAATACGTCATAGCAAGCTCCAACAAAAGCCCCGACAGGGCCCCGCGGTGGGCAATGGGATGGAACTACCCTCTATTGGCCGGAGCCCCCGGCTGCGGGGGCCTGCAATTTTTTCACTTCGCTTAATTACAGTCCGCGCCAGCTCCGGCCAATCAAGGGTAGTTACAGCCTGGCTCGAGTGCCGGGCGGCACCTCCGGCCTGACACAGGAAGATCACCGATAACTATTCCCAACCTGCCCACTGGCACGGAAAGGCTCTGATTACTTGTCTCAGGGCAATGTTGTGCGGCACTCGGAACCGAGCTTTCCCTCCACAACATGGCTCCTAACGCGGAGCCGACCGGGAAATGCCGGCATCGGAATGCACGTTCGGGATATTACTCCCGAAAGACTTTGCCTGCCGCAATCCTAAAGCCTAATGCGCGATGGGCCGTAAGGGATTAAACCTTACGGCCCATCGCGCATTGAATAGACAGGGACAACCGTCCGTTTCCCCCAAAAAACAGAGATTCCGGGGAAAAGGGAAACGGTAAAGACCCCGTCCGCTTAAACGATCCGTCGCGCTCCGTCCGAGATCACCACCGGATAGACCTTGCAGTCGATCCCGTATTTCGCCTTGTACTTCGCCCGCACGGTATCGATAAACGCCTCATACTTCGGCGCCGGCACCACGTTGATCGTACACCCTCCGAATCCGCCCCCCATAATCCGCGATCCCGTCACCCCGCACTCCTTGGCCACCTCGTTGAGAAAGTCCAGCTCTTCGCATGACACCTCATAGAGTACCGACATCCCGATATGCGTCCCGTACATCTTCCGCCCCACCGTCTCATAGTCCCCCGCCTCGAGCGCCGCACAGGCATCCAAGAGCCGCTGCACTTCGTCGATGGCATACTTCGCCCGGATATAGTCCTCCTGCGAAATAACCCCGATCACTTCCTCTAACCACTCCGGCTTCGCATCCCGCAGGAATTCGACTTCCGGGTGTCTCTGCTGAATCGCTTTCACGGCCCGTTCGCAGGATTCCCGGCGTTTATTGTACGGCGACCCCACCAACTCATGTTTCACGCACGAGTCGATCAGCACCACCTTGTACCCGTGCGCCTCCGGATCGAACGGCACGTACTGGAATTCCCCGGTTTTGCAGTCCAGTCGCATCAAATGCCCGGCTTTCCCATGCACCGAAGCGAACTGGTCCATGATCCCGCACTTCACCCCCACATAATTGTGTTCGGTAGCCTGTCCCACCTTCGCCAGGGTCATCTTGTCGAAACCGAGCCCCAGCATATCGTTGAGTGCAAAGGCATAGGTGGATTCCAGCGCCGCCGAGCTGGACATCCCTGCCCCGAGCGGCACATCGCCGGAGAAGACCGTATCGAACCCTTTGATCGTGGCCCCCCGCTTAGTAAGTTCGCGGCACACTCCGAACAGGTATTTCGCCCACTGCTGTGCCGGCGCATCGTTTTCGCTCAAGCCGAATTCAGCGCTTTCCCCCAAATCCAAGGCATACGCCCGCACTTTATCGGTATTGTTGAAGACGATCTCGGCCACCATCCCCTTGTCCACCGCCCCCGGCAGCACGAAGCCGCCGTTGTAGTCCGTATGCTCTCCGATGAGATTGACCCGCCCCGGCGAAGCGTATACGGCACCTTCGGTACCGTACAGTTCCTTGAATTTATTGCGTACTTTCGTAATGTCCATAGTATGATAGTGTAAGGGAGTGTGTGAAGGTAATTATTCCGCGATCAGATCCTGCTTGCGGATGCGGCTGCCCAGCAGGGCGTAGTACAGCAAATAAGCCTCCCCGAGAATCACGATGATCCACGTGGCCGACCACGAGCCGGTGGCATCCGCGATCATCCCCTGAACCAGCGGCAGCACGCCGCCGCCCAGCACGCCGATCATCAGCGCTCCCGAACCGGCCGAGGTGTATTTGCCCAGTCCCTTGACCGCCAGCGCGAAGGTCGACGGCCACATCACCGAGTGGAACAAGCCCACAGCCACCAGCAGCCACAGGCAGTCGGTCAGCATGGCGCCGATCACCAGCAAACCTGCCGCAATGGAAGTCACGATCAGCTGCACGCGTGCGGGCACTTTGCTGATCGCCGAACCGATCAGACGCCCCACGAGCATTCCCCCCCAGTAGAGCGACCCCATCGTCGCTGCGAGTTCGATCCAGCCTGCTTCCGCTTTGGCGTTCATCACCAGATTGGCCCCCACGCATACCTCAACGCCCACATAGATGAAGATAGCTACAACTCCGAGGGTCAGGTGGCGGAACGACCAGATGCTGCGTTCCAGTTTTTCGCCTCCTTCGGCCGTGGTATTGGCGATGTTCGGCAGCTGGAGTTTCGTAATGATGAACGCTACCAGCAGGATTACCACGATAAAGGCGATGAACGGCACGATCAGGTTGTCCAAGGTCACTACCGCAGTCCCGCCGAAGATGATGCCGCCCACGAAGAACGGTGCCAGCGTGGTACCGATCGAGTTCGACGCCCCGCCGATGTTCTGGCGCTGCACGTCGCTGGTTCCCTTCACGTTGCAAGCGATCAGGTAAGGATTGATGACCACCTGCATGATCGTCACCCCGGCACCCACCACATAAGCTCCGATCAGGAACAGGAAATAGGCATACGGAATGGAAGCAGCCTCGCCGAATGAAATGGAAGCGCCGCTGTATTTCTGCAACAGCACCGACGCTTCGAAAATGGCGCATCCGACAGCCACCACCACCAAGGCGCGTACCATGGTGTTCTTATATCCGTGCCGGGTCACTAACCGCGAGCCGATGCCTCCGGTCAGCGGATAAGAGAGGAACCACGCGAAGGTCACCATTACGGCCAGCGTGTTTTTGAGGTCTCCCACATTGCTGAGCAATGCGCCCTGCAACGGGCTTTGGAACTGCTGGTTCACCACGGTGAGGAATCCTACGATGAAGAACAGGAAGACCATCGTGATGAACGGTCCCGTGTAACTGATCTGATTTTGTTGATTGTTAGTCATAATGATTATTTGGGTTATTGTTTGTCGATCCGATTCGGGTTATCTGGTTCCGAATTCATAAGCTATGTGTTGCTCATAGGTTTCCCCCGGCCGCAGCACGACTCCCGGAAAGTCTCCGCGGTTGGGCGAGTTCGGGAAGGCCTGGCACTCCATGGCCACCCCATAGCGATCCTGATAATGGAATCCCGGGGTCTTCGATTCCGGACAACCCGAAAGCCAGTTCCCCGTATAAATCTGTATCCCCGGCTGTGTCGTGGAGACTTTCACGAACCGGCCCGATTCTTCCGAATAGAGTTCCGCTGCCGGCAGCAGTGTCGCATGATCATAGCCGTCTATAGCCCAGCAGTGGTCGTACCCTTTCCCCCACACCAATTGCTGGAAAGAGGCATCTTCGATCCGTTCCCCCAGCGTATGCGCCGTCCGGAAGTCCATCGGCGTCCCCTCCACAGAGGCCGGCGACTGCGGAGCGGCCAGCGGTATCGCGGTCTCGTCCGTCGGCAAATATCGCGATGCCTTCAAAGTCAAGGCGTGCCCCAACACACTCCCCGCATCGTGTCCGTTGAGGTTGAAATAGACGTGGTTGGTCAGATTCAGGATGGTCGCCCCAGCTGCCGCCGTCGCCCCGTCGTCGTCGAGCAGACGCCCGTAGTAGGTGATTTCGAGTGTGTTGTCGTCGTCCCAGTCGTAGCAGGCTTCGACATACAATGCCCCCGGATAGCCCTCTTCTCCGTCCGCTGAGCGGTAGCCGAAGACCACGCGGTCTCCTTCTACCCTGCCCTCCCAAAGTCTGTTGGCGAATCCGGTCGGCCCGCCGTGCAGATGGTTCGGCCCGTTATTGACGGCCAGTCTATAGGTGTGTCCATCGAGGTCGAACGTGCCTTTCGCTATGCGATTGGCATACCGGCCCACGCTTTTCCCCATGGCCGGCCCGTCGGCTATGTAGCTCTGCCATTTCCCGTATCCCAGCACCACATCGGCCATTTTTCCCCAGCGATCCGGCACGGTGATCCCTACAATAGCAGCCCCATAGTTAGTGAGTTGCACGGTCGCGCCGTTGGCGTTGGTCATCGTGTAGAGGATCACCGGCTCTCCCCCGCCCTGTGCCGCTCCCGTGGCGGTCTCCGGCGTAAAACCCCATACTTGTTGGGTGATCTCGTTCATAAATGTCGGTTTAAATCAGGTTTGTCGAATACGGAATGTCCAATAATGATTGGGTTATTTCCCCCACAGCGAGCGCGGATATACTCCCGCTTCGATCAAATCCAGCACTTTCTGCACCGTCTCCGGCCGGTCTTCCTTGTATGTGACACCGAACCAGTCGCTGGTTGTATGCAATACTTTGAGTTTCGCCGTGTGCTCCGAAACCAGCCGGTTGACTAACAGCGGGATGAAGAATTCCGCTTTCAAGTTCCCCGAGGCCAAGGCTTCGTCTAAGAAAACCCGGAAGAAATCGACTGAATGCCGGAAGTAGTCCGGCGTAAAGCCGAAGAGGTTCATCGATACCGGCGTATCTTCCGCCAGCGGATATTTGGCTCCGTCGTCGTCGATATAGACGATGCCGCCTCCTTCTCCCGCCGGCAGCCGGACGATTTTCGTCCGCTCCACAATCGATTCCAGGTATCCTTCCTTATTAATGGTGCAAACGCCGCGCGAAACTGTCCCGTTTGCCGACAGGGTCTTGCAGACTTCATATCCCACCATCGCATATTCCCCGGTCAAGCCTTCCGGCAGCGAGGCGAGGTAGCTCCCCATCCGCGCAATCGCGTCCTGTCCGTAGAAGTCATCGGCATTAATCACTGCGAACGGTTCGTTAATCACCGCTGCGCCCATCATCAGCGCGTGGTTCGTCCCCCACGGTTTTTCCCGCCCCTCCGGCACGGCATATCCCACAGGCAGAGATGAGTCGAGTGCCTGGAACACGTATTCCACCGCGATCTTATGCCCGAATCTTTCCGGGCTGAAAACTTCCTTGAACTCGGCCCCGAAGCTGCTTCGGATCACGAATACGACTTTTCCGAATCCTGCCCGGATGGCGTCGTAGACGGAGTAGTCGATGATGGCTTCCTTATTGGGCCCTATGCCGTCCATCTGTTTGAGCGATCCGTAGCGCGATCCCATCCCGGCGGCCAGTACCAATAGTGTCGGTTTCATATTTTTTTTTGTTTTTATTGTCTTCGGTTTAATACTACAAATATACTATTTCCTTAAAATTATCCCACACTCTTGCTTTCTTCTTTTAACTGTCCGGTCTTGTGGGAGTTTCCGCCGGGCTGGTATTTTTAGGCGATCATATAATTGTACCTGCATTTTGGGGGGGCATTTTTTCGGCTCGCGCCGGTGCCGCTCGGCACCTCCGGGTTGGCCGCGGACGCGGGAACCAAATGATTAGCCGTAGATTTCTTGTACGTGTTCGGGAGGGTACTGTTCCTTTTAACTGTGTTCCGCTCGTTTTTCTCGCGCTACCTTGGCATAGCCCGCAAGCGGCCTCTGCCCTCGCAACGCTGCTCGGTTGTGAACAAAAGAAACCAATTGAGATGCAAGGCATCTCAAAAAGTTTGGCTTCGCCTTCCTTCTGGCGCCTCGGCCATTCGAGCAAGCTCGATGGCACTCGCCTGCTGCGTCGGTTCTTTGTTTACTTTCTTTACTGACAAAGAAAGTAGAAGTCCCGCCGGCTTGAGGCGGCTAAGAAAAAGTGCCCGCCCGGCATGAGCGGATCGAAGAAAGAGCCCCGCCGGCCCGAGGCAAAAAACGTACAGTTAATCTTTCGCCGGTGTCACACACAGGGCGGCGGATTTGTCCGTCGGACAAAAATCGGATAAAATAAAATCCCGGACGGAACAGAATCCGCCTATTTTTACCCTCGCCGAATTATCTTTGCCCTATCGAAAGACCACCCGGAAATGATCGACATATCCCATTCATACCGCAAAGCGCTCGCAGGCGAAGCCTTGACATTCCACGAAGCGCTGGCCTTGTGGAACGACGCCCCGCTGGCGGAACTGATGGCCGCAGCAGACGCCGTGCGCCGCCGGTTGCACCCGGGCGACACCGTGACCTGGCAGATCGACCGCAATGTCAATATCACGAACGTGTGCGTGAGCGGATGCAAATTTTGCAGCTTCCACTGCCGGCCGGCAGACAAGGAACGGGCCTATATCACCACATTGGACGAATACCGGGCCAAAATCCGGGAAATGCAGGCGCTCGGCGGCGAGCAGCTTTTATTGCAGGGGGGGCTGCATCCGAAGCTCGACCTGACCTGGTACGAGACCCTGTTCTCGACCCTGAAAAGCGAATTTCCGAACATCAAACTGCACGCATTAGGGCCGCCGGAGATCGCGCATATCGCGCGGATCTCCGGCCTCGGACAAGACGCAGACGGATACCGGACCGTGCTGGAACGGCTCATGAAAGCAGGGCTGGATTCCCTGCCGGGAGCCGGGGCCGAAATCCTCGACAACGAGATACGGAAACACATTTCGCCAGGCAAATGCTCGGCAGACACCTGGTTGGAAGTGATGCGGGCGGCGCACAAACTCGGCCTGTACACCTCGGCGACCATGATGTACGGCCACGTCGAGCAGCCGGAGCACCGGATACTGCACCTGCTGAAAATCCGCGACTTGCAAGCATTGAAACCGGAGAAAGCGCCGGGTTTTCTGGCATTCATCGCGTGGCCGTACCAGGGGCGGGGAACCGCATTGGAAAAAGAGGAAGGATTGTCCGGCGGGGCGAATACGGCGGAATTTCTGCGGATGATCGCCCTGAGCCGGCTGGTGCTCAACAACATACCGAATATCCAGGCATCGTGGCTGACCACGGGGTTGGCGGCAGGACAGATGGCCCTGCACGGCGGAGCAAACGACATGGGTTCGATCATGATCGAAGAGAACGTGGTGAGCGCCACGGATTTCGAGGGTCGGACGACGATCGACGCCTCCCGGATGCAACAGGCGATCCGGGATGCGGGTTTCACGCCGGCCCTCAGAAATCAGCGGTATGAGTTACTGTGACCGGTTCGGCCAGAGCGGGAGGGACGGCGGCCTGCCGCGTCCATTTCATGGCAACGGCTAAGCATAAGAGCAGAACAGCGAGCACCAAAGTGGACATTTTGCATAAAAAGAAACGGAATCCCCCCGCCGCGATCCGGTTACAGAGATTGTCGTCGCGTTCGATACCAAGTTTGTCGGATTCGGGAGAGCATTCCGGCTTCAGTGCTTCGAGTTTTTTAAGGTCATGCTCCAGCTCCTCATACCGCCGCCACTGGCGGATGGAGGTGTAGAGATACTGCCCCACGTCGAGTCCTAGATAGACCATCAGAGCGAACATGGCGAGCCACAACGGGACAGAGAAATAGAACGTCCCTTCGCGATAAGCCAGGCTCCACACGACGATGAACAGGGCGAAAACGATTTGGCGGCAGATGTCGGAACAACGGGTCGTGTACGTAGAGAACATAGCGTTGCACTCGTCGATCCGAGATTCGACGGTTTCTTCTTCTTTCGCCTTCAGTGACGTTTCATCGGACATTATTTAATCTTTTTTTCGGGTAGTTTTCCTCCTTTTTTCAAGCCGGGAATCCTGCGCTCCGGATTGGGTATAGGCACTTCGTAGTGTTTCTTGCAAGGGTTTTCAGGATTTATCTTCCGTGTCAGCGGAGATACGCGTCCCCCAGGTGGACACCGGCGAGGCCCGAGATCGTAATTCAACATGATCCAAAGGTTTTAATAATGCATTAAATATAAATAATTACCGAAAAACACCAAAACCGCAGGGCGGAGAATTTTCGTTTTTTGGCGTACAATTGATTATTTTTGTTCGTTACATTCGCACAAAACTATGGCCGGCAAGGAGATACAGAATACGGAGAAGAACGGAGAAAAGAAATACGCGCTCACGCCGTTGATGAAGCAATACTACGCCATCAAAGCGCAGCATCCGGACGCGATTCTGCTGTTCCGCGCCGGAGACTTCTACGAGACCTTCGGCCCCGACGCAATCACCGCCAGCAGCATCCTCGGCATCACACTGACCAAGCGGGCCAACGGGTCGGCCGCGAGCGTTGAGCTGGCAGGATTTCCGTACCACGCGTTAGACGTCTACCTGCCCAAACTCGTGCGGGCAGGGCAGCGGGTGGCCGTGTGCGAACAGCTCGAAGACCCGAAACAGGCCAAAGGGATCGTCAAGCGCGGCGTGACGGAACTCGTTACACCGGGGATTACCTTCGACGACAACATCCTGGATCACAAGGAAAACACCTATTTAGCGAGCGTGGCGCTGGGGCAGAAAGGACGCGCGGGAGTGGCATTCATCGACATCTCCACCGGCGAGTTCTATGCGGCGGAAGGGGGACTCGACTATATCGACAAGCTGCTGGCCAACCTGGCGCCGAAAGAAGTGGTCTTCAAGAAAGGCGACGAGACCGAATTCAAACACGCATTCGGCGACCGGTACTATACCTACAAGTTAGACGAATGGGCCTTCAACTACGAGAGCAACCGCGAAAAGCTGCTCAAACAGTTCGACACCACATCGCTCAAAGGGTTCGGCATCGACCTGCTGCCGCTGGCCGTGAGCGCGGCGGGGGCGGTGATCTACTACCTCGAATACACCGAACACAAGGATTTGTCACATGTGCGGGGAATTTCCAGACTGGATCAGGACAAGTACGTCTGGATCGACCGCTTCTCGATCCGCAACCTCGAACTGTTCCACCCGCTGAGCGAGAACGGGACTTCCTTGACCGACGTGATCGACCAGACCCTGTCGCCGATGGGGGCGCGGCTCTTGCGGCGGTGGATTTCGCTGCCCCTCAAGGACAAAGCGGCCATCGACGCGCGGCTCGAAGTGGTGGGGCACTTGATGCGGGACGTGAAACTGCGGGACACGCTGACCGCCGAACTGGACACGATCGGCGACATGGAGCGGATCGTCTCCAAAATCGCGGTGGGGCGGGTCAATCCGCGGGAGTTGGTGCAGTTGGCCAAGGGGCTGGCGGCGGCGGAACGGATACGCGTGTTGTGTTCCGAAAGTCCGAATGCCGAACTGCGGAAATTTGCGGAACGGTTTGCGGATTGTTCGGCGGCGGTTTCGGCGGTGGAGAAGTATATCCTGGCGGAACCGGCGCTGATACCGGGGCGGGGGCCGGTCATCGCTTACGGAGTGGACGAAGAGTTGGACAAGCTGCGGGACATCGCCACGGGCGGGAAGGACTACCTGCTGGCATTGCAGCAGCGGGAGAGCGAAGCGGCGGGGATTCCCCTCAAAATCAGCTACAACAATGTCTTCGGCTACTACATCGAAGTGCGGAACGCCCACCGCGACAAGGTGCCGCCGGGGTGGATCCGCAAACAGACCTTAGTCAATGCCGAGCGGTATATTACCGAAGAGCTCAAGCAGTACGAAGAACAGATTCTCGGGGCGGAAGACCGGATCAACGCGATCGAGGTGCGGCTCTACACGGAGTTAGTCACCTCGCTGCAGCCGTCCGTGGCTGGGATTCAGGGCAATGCGCTGGCGGTGGCGGAGCTGGACTGCCTCCAGTCGTTCGCACATCTGGCGATCGAACACAACTACTGCCGGCCGGAGATCACGGAGGACGACGTGCTCGAAATCAAGGACGGACGCCATCCGGTGATCGAGCAGCGGTTGCCCATCGGTGAGCCGTATATTCCGAACGACCTCTACTTAGACTCCACGTCGCAGCAGATCATTATCATTACGGGGCCGAACATGGCGGGGAAATCGGCGCTGCTCAGACAAACCGCCTTGATCGTGCTGCTGGCGCAGATCGGATGTTTCGTGCCGGCGTCGGCGGCGCGGATCGGGCTGGTGGACCGGATTTTCACGCGGGTGGGGGCCTCGGACAACATCTCGCAGGGCGAATCGACCTTCATGGTC
The DNA here is from genome assembly GCF_947628055.1 of uncultured Rikenella sp. GTDB lineage: Bacteria > Bacteroidota > Bacteroidia > Bacteroidales > Rikenellaceae > Rikenella. The sequence continues at coordinate 2,529 of NZ_CANQYJ010000064.1, read as the reverse complement.
GAGATGTTGGAGTCGGCCAATATCCTGAACAACATTTCGGGGCGGAGCTTAGTGCTGCTGGACGAGATCGGGCGCGGGACAAGCACCTACGACGGTATTTCGATCGCGTGGGCGATGGTCGAATACCTGCACGAACACCCGGGGGGCAAGGCCAAGACCCTGTTTGCGACGCACTATCACGAACTCAACGAGATGGAGGCACGCTTCCCGCGGATCAAGAATTTCAACGTGCAGGTCAGGGAGGTGGACAAACGGGTCATATTTTTGCGGAAGTTGGTGCCGGGAGGGACGGCGCATTCGTTCGGGATCCACGTGGCGAAGATGGCGGGGATGCCGCCGCGGGTGATCGACCGGGCGAAACAGGTGCTGGAGGACTTGGAGCGGCAGCGGCGCGAAGGCTCGAGAGCGGATTCGCCGGATATGAAAACAGTCTCTTCGGGCGGCCCTGCCGGACGCAGCAAGGGGGGGAACGGCGGAGGCGAGGGCTCGATGCAGCTGAGCTTTTTCCAGTTAGACGACCCGGTGCTCAAGGAGATTCGCGACCAGATCCGCGGGCTGGACATCGATTCGCTGACGCCGATCGAAGCGCTGAACAAATTGAACGAAATCAAGAAGCTCTCGGGACTGTAGCGACACCCCGGATTTCAACGCATCCGACGGTTTTTCGGTCGGGGCGGTGTTCGCATCGAGAGGGAGTTTTATGACAGAGACAGACGACATACGGCTGATAGAACGGCTTCGCGCCTCCGACCGCGGAGAGCGCGAAGCCGCTTTCGCACAGCTCGTCGATCGGTACAGCCGGCGCATTTACTGGACAGTCCGAAAAATCGTCGTCAGCCATCACGACGCCGACGACGTCGTGCAGAACGTCTTTATGAAAGTGTGGAGCTCTGCCGACAGGTTTCGCGGCGAGTCCGGGCTTTTCACCTGGCTTTACCGGATCGCCGTCAACGAATCCCTCAGCCTGATCCGCAGCCGCCGGGCCGGCCTGTTCGCCTCGTTGGACGACGGCGGGGCGGCATTCGACCGGATCGTCGGCAGCGAAGGCCTGTTCGACGGCGAAGCGATCGAATGCGCTTTGGCACGGGCCGTCGCGCGGCTGCCAGCCAAACAGAGAGCCGTTTTCACCCTGCGGTATTGGGACGAAATGCCATACGAACAGATGTCCGCCGTGCTGGACACCTCGGTGGGGGCCTTGAAAGCATCGTACCACCACGCCGCCGCCAAAGTCGAGCGGTGGGTGCGCGAAGACGTCTCCGGGGCGGTCTTCACCGCCTCCGAGCCTTCCGCTGACGATTCCGGAGAAAAATAAGCTCCCGCGACAGCGGGTGAGCCGGTTTTGGGCAAGTCTCCAGGAAATTTTCGCGACGAAAAACGGCAAAAACGATCTGGCCTTTTTAAACCCCCGATCCCGCTTTGCGTCAAAAAAGTAAACAGACAAAATCATGAACGCATCATCCAACCGCCGCGATACCCGGCCCGGAAATCCTTATCGGGTGCCGGACGGCTATTTCGCCGAACTGCGGAATACGCTGCGCGAGCGCGCAGGCTCGGAAGGGGCGGGGGAAACGACTGTGCAGGGGCGCGGACTGTGGCAGCGGATACGCGGGGTAGCGGGGCTTTCCGCCGCATTCGGCTGCCTCATACTGTTCGCTGCGACGGGCTATTACTTCACCGGTTACCGGGCCGGCCAGCGCGAGCAGCTCGCCTCGCAGGAACAGACCGGCGAAATGCTCCTCGGCTACCACGTCTATACCGAAGATATAGAGAAATTGGACGCATACGCTTCGGACACCGTGGCGGCGGACGAAGATCGGGCCGGATTCGCCGAGGCCGTGACCGAATACCTCGATACCTACGGCTACGGCGGCACAGACCTGCTCGCCGCCTTGACCGACACCGGAAACGACTGGTAAACACCGATCTATATGTACCTGACAACCATGAAAAAAGAGATCAACCGGATTTTGCGGCCCGCGGGGCTCGTGATGGCCATGCTGGCGCTTTTGCTTACGGATGCTTCCGCTTCGCCCCATGGGCCGGAAGGGCCCGGCGGGCCGCAGGGCAAGCCGGAGCACGGCCAGGAGATCCGCAACCTGAAAATCGCATTCTTCACCGACGCCTTGCAGCTGACCCCGGAACAGTCCCAGAAATTCTGGCCGGTCTATAACCAGTACTGGAGCGCCCGGCGCGAGGTGGGCAGGAAGCGGCGTGACCTGTATCAGGTCATCCGCAGCGGCCAGGTCGGCGAACGGCAATTCCAGGAGATACTCGAGGTGATCGACGCCGAGCGGAAGGTGACGGCGGACTATATCGCCGAATTTCGTCGGATTCTGCCAGCCGCTACTGCGGCGAAAGTATTCGTGGCCGATGAGGATTTCAAAAACTTTCTGATCCGCCGGGCCGTTTCCGGGGGGATGAGGAAATAGGAAGGATGCTTCGACCGCAGCGCACGGGGGGCGGAAGTCCGGATGTCCAGGGGGCTTGTAGGGGTCGGGCCTGTTGAAAAAATCGGGAGACGCCGGGCGG
>NZ_CANQYJ010000063.1 GCF_947628055.1 uncultured Rikenella sp. | reverse complement strand
AGGCTCAAGAGATGCGTTAGCATCTCAAAAAGTTTTTTTGGTTCTTTTTGTTCACAAAAAGAACAGTACCCTCAAACTCTATCCAGATAAACCTACAATAAAAACGACAAATCGTCCTTGGCAGTCAGTTCGCGCGGAGCCTGGCCATAGCGGAACAAACGCATCGGCCGCTCCCCGATCAGCGACATCCGCCCATTTTCCACCCACAGCATGCAGCCCTCGCGCAACCCCGCCACATTCATTCCCTTGTTCGCCGCAATGTACTCCTCGATCCGCATCTCGCGCGTTTCGCCCGCATGGCCGTCCGGGTGTGCGTCCAGATAGTGCGGGTTGATCTGGAACGGAATGAGATTCAGCGCCTTGAACGACAACGGTTCGACGATCGGCATATCATTCGTCGTACAGATCGTCGGGCAGCTCATGTTCGATCCCGCACTCCAGCCCACGTACGGTACCCCCCGCTCGAGTACCGCCTCACGGATCGGCTCGTAAAGCCCCTGATCCTGCATCGTTTTGGCCAGATGGAACGTATTGCCGCCCCCCACCACGATCGCCTGTGCCCTGCGCACCGCTTCCGCCGGATTCGCATGCCGGTGCACCGAGTCCACCCGCACGCCGAACTCCCCGAACCGGGCCGCCACCTTCGCCTCGTATTCGTCATAACTGAACGTCACCGCCGCATAGGGCACGAAAAGCACCGTATCCACAGCACGGTCTCCGCCGGCCGCAGAGCCTGCCAGAAAATCGGCGATCTGTCGTTTCGGATATTCCAGATAGGCCTCGCCCGCATTGGTCGAATTGCTGATAAGGAGAAGTCTCATGATTATTTACGTTTTAACGTTCGATCTGTTCTCGAAACTATTTATTTCGTTTTGCTCCGTCGCGGGCATAGCCTGCCGGACGGGTCCGAGCACCGGGCAGCGCCGGTCCCGCTGGGCGAGGCTGCGGCCCGAAAAAGTCTGCTCTTTTGTTTTCGGCCTGTCACCCACCCCCGATCGGCTTCGCCGCTGGGCGACAAGGCCGGCGATTCCTTTGGAATCGCAATTATTTTCTACTCGGAATTGTTACCCGAGAATCAACGCAGAATCATCTCTTTTTTACGCCTTTCCCCGGCTGTCCACCCGCCAGCGGCATATTCTTGTACAACTGTGCCGGCCGACGCCATGCCCACAGAAGAATCGCTCCGCCCGCCACGATAAACGGAATACTGAGCATCTGCCCCATGTTCAAAGCCAGACCCATTTCCCAATCTTCCTGCGGCAGCTTGATCGACTCGATCGCGAATCGCACGGCGAACAGCAGGATCAGAAAAAGGCCGAAAATAACGCCTCGCTTTTGTTCCGCCAATTTCGTCCGCCAGTAGAGGTGCGCCAGGAGGAAAAAGATCGCCAGATAAGCCAGGGCCTCGTAAATCTGTGTCGGGTGCATCGGAAGCGTTTCGCCGTTCCGCACGAAAACGAAGCCCCACGGCAGAGAAGTCGCCTCGCCGTAAATTTCGGAGTTCATCAAGTTCCCTAACCGCACCAATGCTCCGCTGAGCGGCACCATCACTGCCACGCGGTCGAGTATCCAGATATACGGTACTTTCCATTTCCGCGCGAAGAGCCACAGCCCTACCAAAAGTCCGATCGCTGCCCCGTGGCTGGCCAGTCCCCCGCCCCGGATGTCGAGCAGTTTGATCCACGGAAAGTCCGACATGAACGGGTGCAGAAAATACTCCTGAGGCTCGTAGAACAAGCAGTGTCCCAACCGGGCGCCGACGATCGTAGCGATAGCTCCGTACATGAATCCGGAGATTGTTATATCCGGATCGAGCCCTTCGCGTTTGACCATGCGGGCGAAAATCCAGGAAGCGGCCAGCAAGGCCAGTGACCAGGAGATGCCGTACCAGGCGATTTCGAGCGAACCGATGGATATAGCGACAGGATCGGGATCCCAAATAACGGATAGCGGGGTCATTCAGCGGGAGATTATCCAGTAAATAAACGATATACGGGACAAAAGTACACTTTTTTCGGGATTAGCGGCACTTTGCCTGGGAAATGAATTCTGGCGATCTGCAATCGGCTCGGGTGTCGAGCGGCCCGTCGGTCTAACACGGGGAGATCGCAGAACGACATTGCGGGAACGCTTGCAAGGATATAAATTAACCGTACAATTAATAAAGCGGGGCTTCGGAAAACCGAAGCCCCGCCGCCCAACCCAGACACAGCGACTACTCGTCCCCCTTGTACAGATGCACATCCATCTGCGGAAACGGAATATTCAGCCCCTTTTCCGCGAAAACCCGGTACACCTGCTCATTCATATCCCAGAAAAGACCCCAGAAATCCGGAGCATTGACCCAAGCCCGCACCAGAATATTCACCGAACTGTCTCCCAGCGAGTTCAGATGAATAGTCAACCCCTTCTCATCCAGCACGCGAGGATCCTTCTTCAGCAACTCCGCAATCGTTTCTTTCGCCGTTTGGTAATCGTCACCGTAAGCGATGCCGAACGTCCATTCCACCTGTCGCTGCGGTTCGCGCGAATAATTATTGATGATCCCCGTCGAAACCGGCCCGTTCGGCAGCAAGATCGTTTGATTGTCCACCGTATTGAGCACCGTGTGGATCAGCTGGATTTCCTTTACCGTCCCACTCTTGCCCTGCGCCTCGATAAAGTCGCCCACGCGGAACGGGCGGAACAGCAGGATCATCACGCCACCGGCGAAATTCTGGAGCGTGCCGCTCAAAGCTACGCCCAACGCCAGACCCGCCGAAGCGAACAACGCGATGAACGACGTAGTGTCGATACCCAGGATGCCGATAACCACGATGATCAGGAACAGCATCAGCGTGATGCTGACCAGATTCATCAGGAACGCCCGCAGCGAAATATCCACCTCGCGCCGCACCATGATCCTGTTCATCATCTTGCGGATGCGCCGGATCAGCCAGCGCCCGATCCAGAAGATCACCAGCGCGATAAAAATCTTCATAACGATACTGACCAATCCGTTAGTCACAGTGCGGATCAAATCTTCGAGCGACATGTGGGAAAGATCGGACAGCTTTTCGGAGAAAGTGGTTTTCAAGCTGTCAGCCTTTTCTCGAACAGTCGGATCAGTGACCAATTGGGCTAAGAAAGCGAACATAAGGGAAAAAGTGTTTTACTATGAATAATCGATTCGTTTCCCGCAAATTTAGGGATTACATTCGGTTTTGACTATTTTTGAGCCGTTCGCACACATTCAAAACCTATGCCGGAACCGGTTATCCTCCTCGAAAGCGGCCTTCTGAGCGAGACCGCCAGCTTCTTTGCCGCCCCGTTGGACTTCCGTTTGGAAGTCGGAGAACACATCGCCCTTGTCGGCCCCAACGGCAGCGGAAAAACCGTTTTGGTCGAAACCCTGCTCGGACGGCGGGCTTTGCGCAGCGGCCGCCTGCGGTACGGATTCTCCGGCGGAGGCATCCGCTATATCGCTTTCCACGAGACCTACAACCGGGCCGAGGACGGCGAATATTACTACCAGCAGCGGTGGAACTCGTGCGACAGCGAGAGCGCGCCGCGCGTCGGAGAATTGCTCGGCCGCATGGAAAGCGACCCGGCGTTGCGCGAGGAGCTGTACGGCTTGCTGACCATCCGGCCCCTGCTCGACAAACCGGTCATTATGCTGTCAAGCGGCGAACTGCGCAAATTTCAGATCGTGCGGATGCTGCTCACCCGGGCCCGGGTGCTGGTGGTGGACAATCCGTTCATCGGACTGGACGCCGAGGCGCGGGTGCTGCTGAACGAACTGTTGGAGAGGCTGGCCGATCTGGCCGGGCTGCAATTGATCCTCGTGCTGTCGTCCGACGAAGACATACCGCCGTTCGTAACCCACATCTACCGCTTGGGGGACAGGCGGCTGGGGCCGAAAATCCCGGCTGCCGGCCGACGGCCCGAACCGGTGCCGCAGCCGGTGGCCGTTACGCTTCCCGCTCCGGAGGGGAAACCCCTCGAATGCGAAGAGATGGTGAAACTCAACCGGGTGACGATCCGCTATGGCGGCCGGACGATACTCGACACGCTGGACTGGACGGTGCGGACAGGCGAAAAATGGGCATTGGCGGGCCCGAACGGATCGGGGAAGTCGACCTTGCTGAGCCTGATCAGCGCCGACAATCCGCAGGCCTATGCGCAGGACATCGTCCTGTTCGGCCGTCGGCGGGGTACGGGGGAGAGCATCTGGGAGATCAAACGGCATATCGGTTATGTCAGTTCGGAGATGCACCGTTCGTTTCTGAAAGATATTCCGGCGGTGAATATGGCCGCTTCGGGCTATTTCGACTCGCTGGGGCTGTACGAAACCCCCTCTGCCGCGCAGTTAGCCTCGGCGCGGGCGTGGATGGAGGCTTTCGGGATCGGTTCGCTGGCCGAGCGGTCGTTTCTGCGGCTGTCGAGCGGCGAGCAGCGGATCGTGCTGTTGGCGCGGGCGTTCGTGAAAGACCCCGACCTGCTGATCCTTGACGAACCGCTGAACGGACTGGACGCGGCGAACAAAGGGCGGGCGAAGGCCATTATCGACGCGTTCTGTTCCCGGCCGGGCAAGGCGATGATCTACGTGTCGCATTACGAATCCGACATTCCCCGGTGTGTCACAAAGCGGCTGGAACTGCGACGCAACGGGTAGCTATCGTTCGGGACACCGCCCGGCCTGTTCCGATACTCGGTTTCGCGATTATATACTTTATCGTACCCGCCATCCTTTGTTCCGATTTTTCGGCTCGCGCCGCCCCCGGCCGATAGAAGCGGCTCCCGGCGCAGAGCCGAACTCGAAAAAAGAGAAAGCATATAATCGCGCTCGGCTTTACCGCCTCGAGAAAAGCAACAGACCGAGAAAGGCGTACAGCCCGAATACGAAGATAAAGAGGCATTGCGGCACCTGACGCGCCGGATTTTTGCGCCGGATCAGGCAGTACGCGGCAGCCAGCACGAGGCCCAGAATCAAAGCCCGGCCGGACAGATCCGTCACCCGCGGCCGCACCTCGGTATCGAGTGCCGAGGTGAACGACAGGCGGAACGGGAAGAGGTACTTTCCGACTTTTTCGATACTTGTAGGGGCCGGGGCCGGATAATGCAGCTCTTTCAGCAGGCTGAAGTCCGCCGCATCCACGGCGTAGAGGTGTTCGTCCCCGTCGGGGTCGCTGACTTTCATCGTCCAGTCGAACGGATTGCCCACGATCATCACTCCCTGCTGCGCCGGGTCGACGGGCGGCACGCCTACCGGATGCAGGGCATAGTCGCCGGTCGTCAACACATAAAACTGCCCGGCCCGGTCGGTCAGGAACGCGAAGAACTGACGGCCCCGGTATTCGGTGACGGAAATCCGAGCGATTTCGACCCCCCGGGGCAATTCGACGGCGCGGACGAAGGGGCGGCCTTGGGTCTGTTTGAGGTGGAACAGTTTGCCTTCGCTGTCGGTGATGAAGAACCCTTCGTCGTACTCTTTGCGGGGGGTGGGGTTTCCGGCGATCACCCCGGCGGGAAAGACGAAGCCTTTTTTGCGGAGCATGGCGGTGAAGGCGGCGCTCTTTTCGGCTTTCACGGTGTTGGTCGCGCAGTCGATAAAGGTCATCCCGCCGGCGTCGATGCGGAACACATCGTCCGGCGACTCGAGGTCTACACGGCCCGACATGGATTCCAACAGCGGGTAGAGGCCGGGCGCATGGGCATTCGCTTGCCGGGGCGAACTGCGGAACATGAAGCTGCCGGTCTGGGCCAGCTTGGGCGTGACGGGAATGCCGTGTATGCTGTCCGGGAAGCGGTTGTCGGAGAGCAGCTGCCGGTAATAGAAGAACGGCAGGAGGCTGTCGAACTCTTTTTCGGTGAAGGTGTGCCCGGCGGCGTCTTTATAGGTGACACCTTTGTCGGTGGCTTCGAGCCACGAGAACTCGCCGGTTACGGTGCTGTAAAGTGTGAAGGGGGTGCGCCGAGGCGCACTGTCCAGGATGTCGTACGCCCACGGCAGCAGCCAGGCGAGCAATGCGGTGACGGTGAATAAAAGGAGTATTTTGCTTGTTCGTATCATTTGTGTAACGGTTTCAACGGTTGGGCTGTTTGTCTGTCTGGGGCGGCGATCCTCGCCGACACCGGTTTTCATTCCTAAGCGGCCATACGATAACCGATCTTTATTTGTACGTACCCGCATAGAACTGTTCCTTTTGTGAACAAAAGGAACCGAAAAAACTTTTTGAGATGCTAACGCATCTCTTGAGCCTGCCGGATACCCTTGTATTCGATTCTCTTGGGCCGGGGCAATAGACCGCTCTTTATATTGCGGTTCTTTAGAACCGCCGACCTCCGCGCCCAGCGGCGAAGCCGCTCGGGGGGTGGGCGCGAGGTCGAACTGAGGTGCAATAGAGCGGTCTATTGCCCGGCCCAAAGCAAACGCAATGCAAGAGGACTGCGGAGCCTGAGGAGTAACGCAGCTATCTCAAAAGTTCTTTGCGTCGCTTTCTTTCAAGAAAGCGACAGTCCCATACGGCACAGTGCAAAATAAAAGATCGTTTTTCAGTCCTGTTCGCCCGTTTTGAAACGGTAAACGGAGAGCAAGACGAACAGTCCCGACAGCAGAGTGAAAAGCACGAGCCACGGCAGAAATACAAGGTACGCTTCCGGAGCGGGAGCCAGGAAGAAGATGCGCAGCACACCTGCCGAAATCAGGATATTCAGGATCCGGCGTTTCCAGGCGGGTTCGAGACAGACCCATGCCGTGAAGAAATAGGCGGCAAGGCCGGCCGCGTACCACGGCAGGGCAGTGAATAGCACGCGTCCGGCCAGCTCGCGGGCCACCGTGACCGTGAAAAATGCGGCGGTCATCGCCAGGCTCACGCCATACGCGAGGCATAACGCGACCACGCCATATGTCAGCATCGCCAGGATCATCCGGTTGTGTGCGTAGGGCAGATGGAGGGTCAGTTTCAGACGGTTTTGCTGCATCTCCGGCACGTACTGGAACACGCCCAACAGCAGTCCGATGAGCAGGGGCAGGTAAGTCAGCAGGTCGACGAAGACGGCGTCGCGTTCGAGCATCACTTCCCAGAGGTGCACAGCGCCTTTGAACTCGATGATTCGGCTGGCGTTCAGCAGGCAGTAGCCGGTGAAGGCGGCCAGCAGGAGGGTCGAGAGGAGCAGGTACCAGCGGGTCTTGACCCATTCTTTGTAAAATATCGCTTTTTTCATTTCGTTTTGAATCGGTTGTTTCGCCATACGGGCATCCTGTCCGCGTGACTGACAACCCGGTTGACAATCTAAAAAGTCAGGTTCAGCTCCATGCCGAAATAGGGCGAGGCCGAACGCCGCACGAGCGTTCCGTTCCGGTAATAATCCGGATAAGCACTGAACAGCCGGTTTACATACATCGCTAACCGCGCCCAGCGGCCGAAATGCTTCGTTGCCTTGAGGTTCACATCCATCGCGAACGGCACCGTCGAACGGTCGAAATAACCCGCCGGATAGGTTTGCACCAACCATTGGCGCTGCGCATCGTGCCTGTCCGCCTCCGTAAACCGGTGCTCCGTACCCGACGCATCCACCCACGCCACCGGCACCCCGTCGTTCCACAGCGGCCGGCTGCTCGTGAACCAGAGACACTGGAACGTCGTCGAAAAAGTCAGCCCCAACCGTTCCAGATAGGTGTCGAACGTCATGTTCGTGTTGAACTGCTGGCGCACCGAGCCCTCCTCCCAGTCGTACAGCCCCACGTAGCGCACCGGATCGCCCCCTAAGTTGATCGTCGCCGAGCGGTAGATCGGTGCGCTGTTGCTGTACGTCGTGCGGAACCACGCTCCGTTCACCGTGATCCGCGTCCGGAACGACTCGATGCGCGGCGTGGAGAACTGGAACTCGACCCCCCGTTTGTCGATCCGGCTGCCGTTCGCCCAGCGGCCGTACGTATTCAGCAGCGTATCGTCCGCGTAAGGCACCTCCGCCAAGTCCGGCGGCCCCGCGAGCGTCGCCGGGTCGATCGCCGAGGCATCGTATTTCTTGTACGGCAGCGCCCGGTAGTAAGCCATCATCCGGAAACCGTCCCGCATCCGCTCCTGAAAGTAAGTGACGGAAAAGTCCGCCCCCCGATGCTCCCCGCTGAAACGCACCTCCCACTTCAGGTTCCGCGCCGGACGCAAGTCGAAACCGATGTTGTCCCACACGTAAGTCAGCACGTTGATCCGTCGCAAGTCCGGATTCGCCGGATAATAATTCAGCTGCACCAAGTCGGCATAGATCGGGTCGGGATAGAGCTGGTCGAGGGTCGGCGTTTTGGTGTGCTGTCCGACCCCGCCCGCCAGCTCGAAATTCCACCGGCCCGCCCCTTCGCCCACCGAAGGCAGCTTCCACTGCACGTTCACCCGCGGATCGAGATAGACCCGGCCGTGCATCTCGTACCCTTTCGCGATATTGAGCGGCATCGTGGCCCGCAGCCCCGCCGTGACGACGAAGCGGTGCTCACCGGCCCGGAAGCGGAGCGCATCCTCGGCGAAAAGCGACAGCTCGGTACCCGCCGGAATATCGCGGAACGGCCGCGGACGGTTCGTGTTGGTCGGTACGAGAGGCCGGGTGATGTCGTAAATCTGCCCCCGCCCCCAGTTCTTGTCGTACTTCCAGTCCACCCCCGCCTTGGCCGTGTGCTGCACGCCCCCCGTCGTACCGCCCAACCCCAGCACCGCCTTGACGAACGCATTCATCGGCCGCCCGTCGACCGCCACGTCCGCCGTGTACCGGTAGGGCAGCAGTTCCGCGTCGCGCTCTTCGCCGTTCACCATCCCGATCGGCAGCGGCACGGCACGGTTCAGGTAGACTTGCTCGGTCTGCTCCATGCGGCTGAACTCCTGCGCCAACGACGCCGTCACGTCCAACGTTTTGACTGCTCCGGCGTCGAAAAAGACCCAGTTGAACGACGTGGCGAGGGCGAAACGGTTGTACGAAGCCTTGAACCGGTCGCCGGCCATCGACGCATCGGCGTCGGTCTTTTCCTGATCGAGCGAGCCGGTGTAGTCGAGGCTCAGCCGCCAGCGCAGGGAACCCCGGTCGGTCGCCCGACGGCTGTTGTAGCGCAGCGAACCCGTGATCCGGCGGTAATTGGCCAGCGTGTTGCGCGGGTCGCTGCGGACCGAGAGGTAGTCGCCGTCGAGGTTCAGCACGCGGGTGTCGCCGCGGAGGGCGATCCCCTTGCCGAGGGAGATCAGTTTGCCGTATTCGTCGGCCTTGAAACGCCCCTCGAACGGCGTGGCGGTCGCCCGCCGCTTGATATTCACCAGCCCGCTGGTCAGGTTGCCGTACTCTACGGAGGGAATCCCCCGCACGATCTCGACCGACTCGATGTTGTCGGTCGGAATCGACCGCATATCGAGGCCCCGCGAGACTAACGAACGGTCGATCGTCGAACCGGGCACGGCCTGCAGGTTGGCGTCGGTGCTGATCGGCACCCCGTCCATCATGAAGGCGGTGCCGAGCGACGAGATGTCGTAATCGTCGCTGCTGTTGCCCGCTTCGCGCAGTTTGATGAGGTTGGGCGTCCCCAACCGGGGCGTCGCCGCCAACCCGCCCGGCAGCAGGGAGAGCAAATCCGAGAAACTCGACGGCTGGATGTGCTCCATCGCCTGCCGGTCGATGCGCGAGGCGCTGGTGGCCCCTTTCGACTCCTTGGCCGTCACCACCACTTCCTGCGCCGTCAGCGGCTGGGCTGCCAACCTGATCCGCAGGGTGGTGTCCCGGGTCAGGTGCAGGTTGCACTCCCAGTCCCGAAATCCCAGGAAAGCGACCTTGACCCGGAAGTCGCCCGGCGCGAGGCCCGAAAAGACGAACGCGCCCTGTGCATCCGTTATGGCTCCGCGCGGCACGGCCTCTCCCGCGGGGAACAGTTGCACCAGCGCATAATCCTGCGGTTTCCCGGTCGTCCTGTCGGTGACGGTGCCGCGCAACACGATGCCGGCAGCCGAGGCGGTCGGCGCGGCCAGCAGGAGCAGGAGTGTCAGGAAACGGATCATCTTCCGGGTCGAAATTCGGGAGCAAAAGTATCGGCCCGCCCGGAGGCGGACAATCGCCAGATGTGAGGAAAAAAACGTTCGGGGCTCCCCAAAAATGGGGAGCCCCTGTTGCGTAAAATGAGTGTTTCTATACTGAATATCAAAACGATATGCTCGTTTAGCTAACCATTTGTTAGGATGCCCGCGGCGCGGAATCCCTACTTTTGGGGATTTCGCACCGCGGCTGTTCGGTCTACTTTTGCTGCCGTATTTCGATGCGACTGTGCTCCATTACGACCTATCGGTTACTCGGACGAGGCTCTCCTCTGTCGGGCCGCAGCCACCCCGGGCGGAGGCCGGTAACTCGCGCAAGGCTCGTTTGCGCCTCCGCTGGCCGCGTCCCGAAACCGAGTTTGAAAATCGAAGCGGATAAAGGCGACTGTTCCTGCTGGGGCTCCAAAACGGACGAATGCGGATGGATCGGACAACTCAATAAAACAAATGGATATGAAAAAGCAAATTCTTTTCTCGCTCGCTTTGGCGGGGGCACTGACGCTGGCTTCGTGCGGCGGAAACGGTGCGCGGAATTCCGCAGCTTCTACGGCTTCCGAAAGCCAGGCTGCCGCATCGACGACGATGGATGTCGATTCGCTGCTGGCCGTGGCTGAATCGCTGGCGGATCGGCCGGTCGTGGTCGAGGGGATCTGTACGCATACTTGTGCGCACGGGGGCACCAAGCTGTTCCTGATGGGGAGCGACGACACGAAGACGATCCGGGTCGAAGCGGGCGAGAAGATCGGAAGTTTTCCGCAGGAGGTGGTCAATCACATCGTGACGATCGACGGCATCTTGCGCGAGCAGCGGATCGACGAGGCGTATCTCGTGTGCTGGGAGGCGCAGGCCGAGGCGCAGACTGACGAAAAGCATGGCGAGAACGGGGCGGGCTGCGATTCGGAACAAAAGGCGCGCGGCGAGGCTGTGGGGGCGGTCTCGACGGCGGATCGGATCGCGGCGTTCCGCCGGCGCATCGCGGATCGAAAGGCCCGGGAGGGCAAAGATTATCTGTCGTTCTACTACATCGACGCCGAAGCCTTCTCGATCCAACGATAAGCCTTGCTTATAACCGTTCGGCTATTCTCTACCCTATTGGGAGGGTACTGTTCTTTTTGTGAACAAAAAGAACCAAAAAAACTTTTTGAGATGCTTGCGCATCTCTTGGGCCTGCCGGATACCCTTGTCTTTGATTTGTCGGGGTGCGGGGAATCGGGCCGACATCATAAGGCTCAGTACCTTATCGGCCCGATTCCCGCGCCCCGAACCAATGCAAAGAAAGAGGACTGCGGAGCCTAAGGAGTAGCGCAGCTATCTCAAAAGTTCTTTGCGTCGCTTTCTTTCAAGAAAGCGACAGTTGCCTCCAGTTAAGGCAGAGAATAAACGAACCGATAAAAACAAGAAATTATGATGAATCGAGTAAGGCGATGGAGTCGATGGATTCACCGTCATGCCGGGAGCTTTTTTGCCGGCGTGATATTGATATACGCCCTGTCGGGGATCGCATTGAACCACAAAGCCACCTTCAACCCCAACTACGACATCAGCCGGCACACCTTCGTTATCGAAGAGCAGATACCCGCCCGCAGCAGCGTGGACGAAGCATGGGTCAAGACCGCCCTGCTGGAACCCGTCGGTGAAGAAGCCGCCTACACCAAGCACTATTTCCCGCAGGAAAACACCATCAAAGTATTCCTCAAAGGCGGGTCGAGCGTCGTGGCCGACCTCGCGACCGGCCAGGCCGAATACGAAGCCTTCAAACGACGGCCTTTCTGGGGCGCCGTCAGCCGCCTGCACTACAACCCCGGACGGTGGTGGACCCTCTTTTCCGACCTCTTCGCCGGCGCGTTGATCCTCATCACGATCACCGGATTTACGATGATGCGCGGGCGGAAGGGCTTTCTCGGGTGGGGCGGCGTGGAACTGCTTGCCGGGCTGCTCTTCCCGCTGGCCTTTCTGTTCCTCTTTTGATTGAATACCAAACACCTATGACCGACAACATCATCGAGTGCCACAACCTGACCCATTACTACGGGAAGCGGCTGATCTACGAAAATCTGAGTTTCGGTGTCCCCCGCGGGCGCGTTCTCGGGCTGCTCGGCAAGAACGGCACCGGCAAAACCACCACCATCAACATCCTGAGCGGCTATCTCAAACCCCGTTCCGGCACCTGCTGCATCTTCGGCGAGAATATCCAGCAGATGAACCCCCGCACGCGGCAGAACATCGGTCTGCTGATCGAGGGGCACATCCAGTACACCTTCATGACGATCGCCCAGATCGAACGGTTCTACGCGCCGTTCTATCCGCGGTGGAACCGCGCGGCTTACTACGAATTGATGGACAAACTGCACGTCGCGCCGGGCCAGCGCATCTCGCGCATGTCGTGCGGCCAGCGGTCGCAGGTGGCGCTGGGGCTGATCTTGGCACAGAACCCCGATCTGTTAGTGCTGGACGATTTCTCGCTGGGGCTCGACCCCGGCTACCGGCGGCTCTTCATCGAATACCTGCGCGAATATGCCAAAACCGGGAATAAAACCGTCTTCCTCACTTCCCACATCATTCAGGACATGGAACGGCTGATCGACGACTGCATCATGCTCGACTACGGCCGGATTCTGCTCCAGAAACCGGTGGCCGAACTGCTCGACACGGTGCGGCAGTATACATTTACGATGACCGCCCCGGGGCCGCTGCCCGAGGATGAGCGGCTCTATCATCCTTCGGTATTGCGCGGCCGCGGCGAGTTTTTCTCGTTTCTGCCCGAACGGGAGGTGCGGCAGATATTGGAGGTGCAGGGCGTGCCTTATGCGAACATGGAAAGCCATCGCGTCAACCTCGAAGACGCTTTTATCGGCCTGACCGGAAAATATTGAACACTTAAAAATTAAAAACCATGAAACAGCTGAAACGATTCGCTCTGGCAGGTGCCGTCGCCCTGGTCTTGGGCGCCTGTTCCGACAACACGCCGAAACAAGTCTCGATCGGAACCGGAAATATCGAACTGAACGCTCCGGCCAACGTCGCTTCGATGACCGTCAAAAGCGGGACATACACTTTCACCGATGTCACCACCGGTGCCGTAACCGAGATCGGTTATCCGCTGCCGGCGGATGCCTCCGTTGCCGAAGGACTGTACAACGTCAAATTCGAGGGTGAAGCCGAAGTCTTAGTCGATCTGACGAAAGCGGATGAAGTGGCGGCGACCCCCGTGACGGTCCGGATGCAAGGTGTGCAGAATAATGTCGTGGTCAAGGGTGACGGGAGTTTCAAACTCACTCTTTTGCTCTCTGTGGTTCCGGAAGCCAGCGACGATTTCGTGATTTCGGAAATCTATTATGTCGGCTCCGCCTATCCGGCCGACGCCAGCGGCAAGCAGAAGCAGTACAATGGCGACGCTTATGTCAAAATCACCAACAATTCCGATCAGGTGCTCTATGCCGACGGGCTGGTGCTCTGCGAGTCGGAATTCCAGACTTCGACCAAGCGCGACGGGCTGAACCCGGATATTCGTAGTTCGGCGGTCTCGGTGGACTGCGTGATGGCGATTCCCGGTTCCGGCACCGACCATCCGGTGCAGCCTGGAGAGTCTATCGTCCTTTGCGACAATGCCCAGAACCACAAGGAGGCCGATCCTTCGTTCATGGATCTGAGCCGGGCCGATTTCGAGTGGTTCACGAATTCGACTCTGGCGGCTTATCCGGATGTCGACAATCCTGCCGTGCCGAATTTAGACATTTATTACTGTTACACTGCCACGATTTTCGTGCTGCACAAGCAGGGATGCAAGGGATATGCTCTGGCTCGCCTGCCGCAGGGGGTGACTCGGGAGAAATGGCTCGGCGAATATACTTACACTTATAATTATACGCTGATTACCGGCAAGCCTTCGCGGAATATCGTTTGTTACAAGATTCCGAACGAGTGGGTGGTGGATGCGGTCGAGTTTCGCGGTTACAAGTATGAGTTCGCCTGGCCGGTGTTCGATCCTTCGTTCGATATCAGCTATACTTATTGCGGAGATTTGAATGCCGGAAGGGTCGACTATGGTACTGCTGTGCGCCGAAAAACGGCTTATGTCGCGGAGGATGGCCGCCGGGTTTTGCAGGATACCAATAATTCGGCTGAGGATTTCGAGCGCAATGTGACGCCTTCGATGAAATAGGTGCCGGTGGATGGGACTGCGGGGCGATCCGGTAAGGGTGAAACTTTTTAATCGTACAATTTATTTTAGTTGTTGCGATTCGCAGAATCACCGGCCTCCGCGGTGCCGCCGGACACTCCGACCGGGCTGTAATTACCCTAAACACCTCCGCTGGCGCCGGCCTGGCCGTTGACGCGGGAATAATCGTCTATTATTAATCGTATGTTTTTTGTCGCCTCGAGCCGGCGGGGCTCTTCATTTCTTTTGGCAGCAAAAGAAATGAAGCAAAAAAAACTGCCTCCAGCCGGTGTCGCCTTGTCGGGAGTCCGTGCGTCCTGCACGGCCCCCTCAAGGCAAAACACGACGCTTCCGGAAGGGCTTTCGTGTACGGAGAAAACCAATCTCCCGCAGGCCGGTGTCAGCGGGACTGTTTAGGGTAGTTCCAGCCCAGCTCGAGTGCCGAGCGGCCCTTCGCCCGGGGTGGCTCCGGGGCGTCTCGGGAGATCACGGCCAAAAGTCCTTTTGCGTCCAAACGGCACCGTCCGACGCCGGCGATGCCGTTTAGGGTAGTTACAGACCGGATCGTGTGCCGAGCGGCACCGCCCCTCCGCATGGGGCGGCGTCGGGCGCGCGACCAAAGGTCGCGATTTATCGGATTCCGGCCTGGCCACTGACACGGGAAACGGTTTTCTCCACATGTGAAAGCCCCTCTCGGAAATGGGGTAGACACAGCAGACCCGGGAATGCCGTGTTTTGACTTAAGAAGCCCGTGCGGGTGCGCGGGCTTCGACAAGGCGAAACCGATTCCCGGTGACTTCTTTGCT
>NZ_CANQYJ010000062.1 GCF_947628055.1 uncultured Rikenella sp. | reverse complement strand
CCTCCCCCGCCCATGTCCGCCGCCCCCTATTCACCATTGTAGACCACGACTATGGAAAGAAACTTTTTGCTACTAATAACTATCACAAATACTACATTGATATTAGAATCACTTCTGACGATTCTTTTACAATCGCTAAATTCCTGTGCGATTTGGCAGGTCCTTGTCACACCTGTTCACAAAATGTTGAGGATGTAGTTATAGGTGAAAATTCTGAAGGTGTTGTCAACGATTGTAACTTTTTCTCTGGTCTCATAAAAGAATCTGCTAATAGAGGTGAAAACTGATGATATACAATAATATTTGGTTCTGCAAAACCTGTCAAGACTTTTCCACTTTTACTATTGGCATTATTTCCAAACTTAAACGTAAGGGTACAAAAATGGTTTGCGATTATCGCATAGAGTGTTATTGTAATGGGTGCGGCCGTAAGTTGGAGCCTGATTACATAAAGCGAGTTAATTACCTGTTAGAAAAATCCGGAGGTGTTGACCATGAAGCTATTAAACGCATTAACTCAACTTCCAAATGATATAGAACACGTCTATATCATCAATCACGACACGGCGCTTCAAGTAAAGATTGCTATTACGCCTGAAAATCGCAAGGATATCTTATCCGAATATGCCCATGCTACAGTCGAGCACAAATTCTTCAATAACGATAACAGCACCTGTATCTTTTACGTAAACGCTGGAGCCGATTTAATAGATATCGTGAATATGATTAAATCCTGTAAATTGTATTTGACGGTTTCTAAAATCAGACTTCTTACTCGTGCTAATGATTTAATTGGTTATCTTCATTGGTATGACGATTTTGAACCCGGTGATTTCACCCACTGGCGAGTGCTTTCTAGGCGGTTCGTTTTAGATGAGTGTATTGTACGGATTGAGAGGCGGAAATATGTCGAAGCCGAAAGGAGATAGAAAGAATATCCGAAATCCGTATAATGAGCGGAATTATTTATTCGACCAATACGCTTTTAAGAAATTCATAGAAGCAGAGGACCCATATTTGGGCGAGCAATTAGAAACGTACATAAAGCGAGCTATTGAAACATATTGTACACCCCTTCAACGTGCCTATATTTACGAGTATTTCAACAACTATATGTATATGGAGGATATAGGCATTAAATATGGCGTATCTAAAGGAACCGTTTCACGGGTTATTAACAGAGGCATGAATAATGTAATCAAGTGTATATCTGTTTTTGACCCGCGATTTAAGAAATTTATAAACCACTCAAGAATCGTAGTTAGACCAACTAGTAAAGAGCAACAAACACACGCCAAACATAAATGGAGCAAATTGGAGGGTATTAAAAATGACTATTAGAAACATCACTTATTGTCCGACCTGTGGAACACGGAAATCGTTCCATATCTCCCTTAATTATAGGGAGGTACTGAAACAGCGCAGAAAGGTCTACTCCTATCACCTCGATTGTCATTGCGATGATTGCGGCCAGGAAGTAGATAATCTATTCGTCAATGATATCAACCGATTTCTTTTGAAGTATGCAGACCATATCAATAAAGAGATTTTAAGGAGGTCTTAAATGCTGTCTCATGTACGATTGACCGAAAAGCAGCAAGCTATTATAGCCGCTTTTCCGGACGCCTCTTTCCTCCGTATCAATACGGATGATTTTGAGGGTATGCACGTTGCTATCTGGAATGGTATTCCTGGGCGTAAATCCAGTAAACTCTGCGCATTAGTAGACCGCTCCTATTTTGAAAGTGTAATAACCCATTTTGAAAACCTATTATCAAACAATATAACAACATTTTATATTTATAAAGGTTTCGAGGTGATAGAATATGCTACTTTTATTTGAATTGGTTTTCTTCATATTAGCGACCGCTGGTTTAGCTTTAGCTTTTGGATGGTTCTGCTATATTTACATGATTATGTTTAATAACAACTATAAGAAGCGTATCAGGAAAGAAAAGGAAAAGTCAGCTAAGGAAACGTCAGATAATGAGTAGTATATTAAATTGAAAGAAGGTGAGTCCAAAGTTCTACTTTCGAGGTGGTGGAAAACCTCTATAAAAACCATCCAGCTGGAATTGGTACGTGGATGGGCGTCCACGCAAATATCCGCCCACTTGTTTTCATATCAACTATTAAACATTAAAAGGAGATTATTAAAATGGCTAAAAATGAAACTGCTATCGCTCAGGTTACTCCCTCTAACGTCAAGTCCATTGAAAACGCTCGGTATGCTTCCTTTGAGCCCATTTCTAAAGAGGACAAAATCAAGTTGTACAATGCCTTCAATTCTCCCGATGAGAAAATCGGCTCCGTCATTAACCAGTCTATCGACGTGGTAGACGTAGTGCTTGCACACGTCGAGCTGGTAAATGAGAGAACAGGCGAGGTGGAGGACGCTGTTCGGACGATTCTGATTGACAAGGAAGGTCGGTCTTTTGACGCTACTTCTTCTGGCATTTATAATTCTGTCCTGACTATTCAGAGCGTTTTCGGCACTCTTCACTTCTCGCCTGACGAGCCGCTTACTGTGGTGGTCAAACAGATTAAGACCAAGAGGGGAAGCACCCTTACTCTGTCGGTCATTTAACCCGACTAATGGGGCGGGCTTTACGGCTCGCCCCTATTATTTTATAAGGAGGTTTTCTGTTATGCCTCGAAATAAGAATATTGATAGAAACACACCATCAACGTATAGACCATCCCAAAGAAAAATCCGTCAATTAGAAGCGGCTGTTAATAAATATAATAGAGCTGTTAGTGCGGCCAGAGAACAAGCAGGTTTCGGCACGTTTGATATTGACGAATTAGCTACTATTACAACGGTTCCAAATATCCTATATAAAACGCGCAATTTGCAAGAATTGAATCGGACAATTAACAGATTAGAGAGTTTTGCTAAACCGGGTGGAACAAGTTTAGTCTACGATATTGACCCGGAATTTGGTACGCCTACAAATATAATGTTTAGAGCGCAACGGGAGGCATTAGAATCTGAATTACGCAGAGAAAATTATCAACGTGCTAAAATGCGAAAAGCGGCCATTGCTGGACAGAAGTATTATGACCCCAGGTTATTAGAGGAATTACAGCCCATGCAAATTGCCGATATTATCCGTACTAGAGGAACCAATATTGCTGATTTGTCTGCTACCGATTTAACGAGCGTATATAGAACAGAATTATGGCGTCAAAATTATTTGAAAAAGTTTACCGAAAGTTCTGCTCTTCTTTATGCGGAGCCATTAACTGATGTAGAGCGACAGCAAATCGAGAATATTAAGGCTATGATAAATAGCGCCACCCCTGAGCAGATTAGCTACCTTATTTATAATGAAGGTACATCTGGAGAAATACGGTCTGGTCCTTATGCTGAAAATCTAATAAGTAGATTATCCAGTCTGGAGGCGGCCTGGCAACGGGCAAGTCAAGTAGGACAAAAAGCAGGATAATATATGCCTGCGATTTTGAGACTACTACTAATCCGGATGATTGTCGTGTATGGGCGTGGGGAATAGCCGATATTACCGACCCAGAAAATGTCATTACTGGAAACAGCATTGACACGATAATGGATTTCATGTCTAATCACGAAGCAAAATATTATTTCCACAATCTAAAGTTTGACGGAGCCTTTATAGTAGACTATTTATTAAGGAATGGTTTCAAGCATACAACAGGAAAATCATTATATATAAATACATTCTCCACTTTAATTTCAGATATGGGTGCATGGTATTCCATTGCAATTTGTTTTGACAATGGAACCGAAGTTCGCATAATAGATTCCCTTAAACTAATTACAATGAAAATTGAGGATATGCCGAAAACTTTCGGGCTATCCGAGAAAAAGCTAGATTTGGACTATACCAGTGAACGGGAAATAGGCCATGTATTGACCGAGCATGAAAAAGCCTATCTAGGAAATGACGTTATTATTCTAGCTAAAAGCCTTGCTTATATGATAAATGGGCAAGGTCTAACTAAACTTACTACCGCGTCAAATGCTTTATACGATTTTAAACAGCGCTATGGACCAAAAGCATATAAGCGTGATTTTGGTGACGATACAATGTCGCTTATTACAGACGATTTTATTCGCCGTTCATATAAAGGCGGCTTCACTTATCTAAATCCAATATATCGTAATAAAGCGGTTGGAGAGGGCTGTGTTTATGACGTTAATTCAATGTATCCCTGGGCCATGAAATACTGCCTATTACCCTATGATAGACCAGTCTGGTTTAGAGGTGAATATAAGGAGGAGCCTGAATATCCTCTTTATGTTCAGAGGCTATTATGCGAGTTTAAAGTGAAGCCAGGATATATTCCAACTATTCAAATTAAAAATAGTATTTATGCAGATAATGAATACCTGGAATATTCAGTTGAACCTACATTCCTTACTCTAACAAATGTAGACCTTGAATTATTCTTTGAGCATTACGATGTAAATGTAATTGAATTTACAGACGGTTATATGTTCAAAGCTAAACATGGCATTTTCGATGAGTATATAGACTACTGGTATCATATTAAAGAAGAATCCGCAAGGCAAGGCAATAAAGGCATGAAGCACACGGCAAAGCTATTTCTCAATTCTCTATACGGAAAATTTGGTGCTCGCAGAAGTGGGTGTTCAAAGATTCCGTATTTAGACGATGAAACAGATAAAGTAAAATACAAGCTAACAGAGGAGGAACCAAGAACAGGCGGATATCTTCCAATAGCTACATTCATAACCTCTTATGCAAGAGATAAAATAATTAGAGCCGCTCAGAAGTGTGGAAAACGCTTCATATATGCCGATACAGATTCACTACATGTAAACGGATTAGAACCGGTTCCGGGAATAGATGTGGATGATTTCCGTTTAGGAGCATTTAAAATTGAGGAGCGTTTTAAACGGGCAAAATTTATACGCCAAAAGACGTATCTAGAGATTTTTGAAAATGACGGCAAAGAGGAGATGAATATTAAATGCGCAGGTATGCCGCAAAATATTAAAGATACAGTAAAGGAAGAGGATTTCGTAGAGGGCCAGGAGTTTTATGGTAAGCTAATGCCAACTATTGTTCCTGGCGGAGTTATATTAAAAGAGACGACCTTTAAAATTAAAGAAATTCATTATTCATAATAGCTCCAGTTTCGGCTGGGGCTATTATGTTACCCTGAGATTGTTAAATTTTTAACAAGGGGTGGTGGCCTGTCCGGTTTGTTAAATTTTAACAACCACGGCCCCGTGTGTGCGCTTCCAGGATATGTAAATTCCATTTGTTAAATTTTTAACACAAAGTTGTACCCGCACATGCAACACTAACCCCAAATCTACCCTTTATAGGTGGGGTTTTGTTTTTGCTGTCTACCCTTATTAGATTCTCCCCGGCGAAGAGTCGGCTAATGGGGCGAAAGGTGAGCGGAACTCATGAGACAATCAGGGACTTAATACCCACCAATTCTTTTAACTTAAAGGAGGCGATAATATGGGAATGTACTATGACCCCTATCAGACATTATCCCGTAATCGTCTCTTTAATTTTGTTCTTGGCCCTCGTGGAAACGGCAAATCCTATGGAGCGAAAAAGGTTGCTATTAGAAACTTCATAGATAAAGGTGAACAGTTTGTTTATCTCCGCCGTTATGAGACTGAAATGCCTGCTTCTCAAATGCGAAACTTCTTTGACGATATTAAAAAAGAGTTTCCTGACATTGAGTTTAGTGCAGACCGAGGTTTATTCCGTATTGACAAAGAAATTGCCGGATGGTATATGCCTCTTTCTAAATCTCAGCAGTTAAAGTCAATTCCTTTCCCAAATGTAACGCTACTTATATTCGACGAGTTTATAATCAATACAGGAATGATTAGATATCTTCCAAATGAAGTTACTACTTTCCTGGATTGCTATTCCACAATTTCTCGTGATAGAGATATTCCTGTTTTATTCTTATCTAATGCAATCAGTTTTGCTAATCCCTATTTCATTTACTTTAACGTTTCGCTGGAACCCGGCCAGACTAAAAAGCTGACAAAAGATATTTCTATTGAGCTGATTAAAAATCAGGAATATTCAGACCATGTTAGAAACACCAGATTTGGCCGCTTAATAGATGGCACAAGATACGGTGCATACAATATGGATAATGAGTTCCTCCTGGATACAGATACTTTCATTGTTAAAAGCCTACCAAAGAACGCACACTATCTCTGTACTCTATCTATCCAGTCGAATCAACTCGGAATTTTCTGTGATTCTGAAACCGGGCTTATGTATGCGGCCGAAACTGTTGACCCAACTTGTCGGTTTAAATATGCTCTTACATTAGATGACCATAATCAGCAAACTCAGCTCGCAAGAACAACTACGGTATTACCGCTAGTTTTCGATTGTTTTGCTAACGGCAATATGCGGTTTGTAGGCCAGTCCACCAAAAATAAGTTGTATGACGTATTAAGGAGGAACCTATGAGTGGAATACTTGTGATTTATCTATTTGCACTAGCCGTTGCCGGTATCATTTCTTTGAAATGTAATACTGTCATTCCCATACTATTTATGTTCGTCGTATACCTTATCTTTCTAATAATTTATATAGGAGGTCAGTAAAATGCCATACGAATTTACTCAAGAAGGATACCGAAATTTTAGTCAAGCTATTATTGACGCAAACGGCGACCAGGCAACGCTAACTACAATCCTGGCAGATATGCAGACCACTTTTGAAAACTCTATCGGAACCCTTGCCACTTCTAATAAGAACCTAGAAGATACGCAAGCAGAAAATACACGTCTAAAAGAGGCCAATATGAATCTATTTCTCCGTATCGGTGAACCCCAGCAAAACCAACCGCCCCAGAACACGCCAAATGGCGCAGACAAACCGCCCATGAATTGCGAGCAGTTTATGGAGGAATATTTTAAGGAGGACAATCCAAATGGCAAATAAACCTATTGCTACCCCTGAAATGCTCAATGCAGTTAGAGAGAGTGCTGGAGCTGCCTATCAGGCTAGTGTTCCTGTCGCCACTATCGCTAATTTGCAGGACGTAGGAAATCCTATCATTACCTACTCCGCTAATGCCAATGCTTTTCTGAACACCCTTATGAACAAAATCGTGGCTACTATTGTGCGCCGTGCGATTTGGGAGAATCCGCTTCAGATTCTGCGTAAAGAGGCGATGCCTTTGGGCATGGACGTGGAGGAAGTCCACACTAACCCCGCGAAAGAGCAGGATTATGACGGCACTGAAACCGGTATGGCTGATTTGCTCAAAATGCACAAGCCTGATTCCGTCGCCGCCTGGTATCGTATGAATCGTCAGAGCAAATACTCTGTCACTATCAACAATGACCAGCTTTCTCAGGCGTTCGTTTCCTGGGCTAATCTGGAAGCCTTTATCGGTCAGATTGTTGACAGCCTGTACAACGCTAATACGATTGACGAGTTCAAGTACACCAAGCAGCTCGTTTCTGACGCTATTACAGGTGACAAATTGGTGACGATTGAAGCCGCCGCTCCTGTCGATGCCACTACCGGCCGCGCTTTCCAGGTCGCTCTGCGAAATCTTTCCATGCAGTTCACTTTCCCGTCTATTAAGTATAATCCCTACAAGAAAATGGGCGGAACCACTGACCGCACTACCTGGACTAAGATGGAGGACCAGATTATCCTTATTAGAGCCGATGTTGCCGCTAATGTTGGTGTCGAGGTTCTGAGCGCCGCATTTAATATCAGCTATACCGACTATCTGGCTCGTCAGATTATTGTTGACGATTTCGCCAGCGAAAACACCCTGGCTGTTCTGGCCGATAAGAAGGCTTTCTACATTAGCGAGAAACTGAGAAAGTTTGCGGAGTTCTATAATCCCTCTGCTCTTAACTGGCAGTATTACTATCATGCGTGGGATACCTTCTCCCTGGCTCCGTTCTATAACTGCGTAGCTATCAAGTCTCCCGCGTAATCTAATGGGGCGGGAAACCGCCCCGTTACTTTTATAGAAAGGAGCGCACGATGGTAGACCTTTATATGCCAAATACTACTGTATATCTTTGTAAGAATACAGGAGTAGACGACCACAATAAACCATTTGTTACGGCTAATCAGGAAGCCGCAACATGGTGTGGTAAATATCTTTTCAGGGAGCTTCACCGATACTCCTATCAGAGAGCAGACGAAAGACAATATATCGCAGTCGAGTTAAATTATAATCAGTGTATTGACGTCGATTTAATCCTCTGGAGAAACGTCCAATTCGAGCCTGATAGAGTATACTTTGGAAACGTCACTGGTATTAAATTCGTAAACCCCGAGTGTACATGGATTTACTTCCAGCTTGACCCATTCCTGACGTTCTGTGGTGATATTAACTGGGAACATTCTATGTCGCTAATTGAGCGTGAACACGTTTATCAGGATTGGAACGGAAATGACCCAAATTTTGAGAACATGGGATTGCCGGAGGATTTCAACGCAAATCTGGAATATAGAACGCATAAAGCAGATTACACACTAGGAGATATGCTTATTGCAGTTCGTGACCCGTACAAAACACAAGGCGAGGTTATACCAGATTTTGAAGGTGATATTCAAGACAATATTTATAGTGGATTAAATGTCCATGCTTTTGGTAGTGCAGATTTAGTTAATACCTATTTAAAATATGTTGCTGGAAGTGCTCAGTCTAGTTTGGACAATATCGTGGATGTCCAGATGGTGCCTAGACAGGCATATAATGAAGAGACGATTACATTCACATATGATAAACCCTGGAATGAAAGCGAATACAATAACGCTAAATGCTTCTCTTCTCAATTCTGTTTAATCGCTATTGAGAGCATGGCAGGTGAGACAGCTTTCTTTAAACCCGAGTTAATGAATAACAATTTCGAGTTTACTCAGGAAGCTAAATTCGCTAATGGTAATCCAGGCATTTTAGTTTATCCAAATTCTTATGCCGGAACAGGTAACACCAAATTGTATGCTTTCAAAATCACCGATTTTCCGCAATGTGCCTGGGTTGGAAATAAGTATGCAGAATGGTCTAGTGTTCATATGCTGGCTACCGCATTTCGTATCGGTAGTGGAGCAGTTGGTCTTGCCGCTGGTATTGGTGGAGTTTATTTCAATGGTATGGACGCTTTAACAAGCCCAACTGCGGAAGCCCAAACTATCGCACTAGGAAACACCACAAGGTCTATCGGCTCAGCGGCCAGAAGTGCTTCTAGTATTGCCAGCGATTTCGAGAGTATTGGAGAAGCTCGAAAACACGGTACTATGATGGGCGGAGCAACTCAGTTAACTAATGCCAACATTGCCGCCGCTTTCGATAACTTCAATTATGACGTGGCTACCTATATGGCTTTCCCGTCCTACATGAAAGCTATCGACAATTACTTCACTATGTTCGGCTATAAAACCATGCGTCTAGGAAACCCAGTTGAACATCTCAGGCCACACTGGAATTACGTCAAATGTGCAAAAGCAAATATCGAAGGAAATATCCCATTCATTTATCGCATAGCTATTGAGGACCTTCTGAACAACGGTATTACGTTCTGGAATAGTTCCGATACAATCGGTGATTATTCTAATCCTAGCAGTAACAAGGGGTGATTAAATGGATAATTTGAGTTTCTGGAACGGCTTACCAAACGTCGTAGTACCTGCTGGAATTGAAGCTACAAGTCAAGTCCTTAATCAGCAGCTATTCATGGAAATCGTAAACCGATGCACGAATATCGCTCTTTCCCGTTTCAAATGGCGTAACCTTCCTAAAACCTGTAATGAGCGAGCATTGGAAATGACGTTATTATTCTATGGAAAGTGTCTATTCTTTGAGGATAAATCCAGCAAGGGATTGGGCTTAATTCACACACCAGTAGAATTGACAGGAGATTATAATATCTATTATGAAAGTACCAAGAGATATGCTAGGTCTTTTAATTATTGGTATGAGTATGGTCTTGATGATTCTGTCCTTATCCGGTCCAACTGGACCATGAGTCCTGACAGCTATATCATCTTTACCTATGCGGCCAAAATCGCAAATGCCCTTAGAGCCATTGACGTTCATACAGAGACGATTAAAAGACCGTTCGCTGTTAAATGTGAAGAGAAGGAAAAACAGAGCATTATTAACGCAGTCAAAAACGTGCGAGATAATGATATCGTGGTTTTAACTTCTAAATTCCTAGGTGATGGAAAAGGTTTGGAGGTTCTCAATTTCAACGTTCAACCTATGTTGTCTGAAATGTGGGCAAACGTTAAAAACTACCTGAACCAAATGTTCAATGCCCTTGGTATCCAAAACCAGTTTACAGAAAAACGTGAAAGAATGATTGTCTCTGAGAGCGAAGGTGAAGCTAATCCAACCCGTCATGGTATGCAAGCTAATTTAGAGTGCCGAAGGATAGCGTGTCGTCAGATAAATTCATTATATCACACTAATATCACTGTTGAAGCTAATCAGTTGGAGGAATTTACCGACGAGAGACTGGAGCAGTATTATCTCCAATACACAGGTGCTCCACACGGCGAAGCTACTAACTCTACAAAGGAGGGTGTACAAAATGCTAATGCCAATGGTAGCGAGTAAGAATTATACTCCTACTTTATACGAGCTGATTAACAGCGGTTTTGACCCCTTCGATTCTCCGTTCGGTGATTGGTGGGATACTGAGATTCCTGCTCATAAGGAAATTCTCTGCCAGAAGATTATTCACACTTACTTCTTTAACCAAATCTGTTGCGATTCTCCGGACAGATTTAAGGTTTATATCAACGCCCAGTTGGAACGGATTATGCCTTATTACAACCAACTGTATAAGAGCGAGCTAATTAAAATCAATCCTCTGCTTACTCACAGGATGGTTACTAATGCGCACTCTTATGATAAGCTAGTGAAGCTGGCTAATACGGACAGAACCTCCTTGGGTAAAGCACTCCGAGATTTCGTCAATAGTGGAAGAACCACTAACGACCTGAGCAGAGAAGCCGAAAGAAATACTACTCAGGACGATACTATGCATCACTCTTCTACCCTCGACAAGTCTGGCCAGGAGAGCCGAGACGAGAAGAGGACAGAGCAGGAGAGCACAGGCGTGGTTACTGATACCACGGATAATGTCCACAATGATAAGAAGGAAACCAAGACAGTGGAATTTGGCAAAACTGTGGACAAAGAGGGTAGTGGAAATAAGACCACTACCGCTGAGACGACAGTTACGGATAGCCAGACCCATACACACTCCGATACACCCCAGAAAGCTATTAACGAGCAGGGACATGAGTATGTAAGGCTCGACTACCTGACTGATTATAAAACCGATACGGAATCAAGTACAACAAAGGCTAATGGAACAGAGAAAACGGACTATAAGGACAATACAACAGATGGTGGTACTGAGAAAACTACTACCACAAATGACGACACCATTACAGACGAGAAAAATGTGCAGGAAGATACCGACCGCGACCTGACGGTATCTGACCTGACCAAAACTGACTGGACAGAAAAAGATACATTAGATGAAAGCAAAACAGATAACGGTATAGGACATGAAGTGACCAAATCTGACGAGACCGGAGTTGACACCACCTTTAATAAAGGGACGTCTAATGACCTTACAAGTGATTATCATACAAGCAAAGAAACCCATAACGACAATAAAGAAACAAACGAGGACACTACAGTTGAAGGATTTAGTGGCATTAGTAGTTCCGATTTAGTAAAAGCGTTCCGAGATACGTTCCTTAATATCGACGAAATGATTATTAAGGATTTGCGTGAAAACTTTATGGAGGTTTATTAAATTATGACGTTTGAGGACTTTATCAAATCTAGATTTAATAGACCTAACTAATATGGAGGTGTCTAAATGGACATGAAAGGAAATAACCCTTATGTACCCGGTATGTTCGGTCCTGACCCGGCCCAACCTTGCCCCGAACCTCCTGCCGGTCCTCTGCCTCCGTATATCCCGCCGATTGCCTTTGTTCCCGGATTTAACCTCCAAGAGCAGATGGCAAATGTAGTCAATAGGACGAACGAATGTATTCATAGATGGAACCAGATTCAAGCTAATTGCTATGACGCTATGAATAAGACCATCGAGGCCGCTCGCTCTAACGACGTGTATTACGACCCGGAAGAGGTCAAAATCGAGCAGGGATATTCTGAGAGGGACGGAAGCCCTTATACTCTTGTTACTATTAAGGCAAGAGACAAGGCAGGTAGGCCCATTCTAGTCCAGCAGGTTCCAGCATATAATAACACCACTAATAGCGGACTGACCCAGAGTATTGAGGACGTTTCTTATTTGACCAGCGCTCAGGTTATTATGACCGCTACGCAGGACGCAAAATGGAAAGGCACCGCTATGATTGGCGGGAATCCTATCAATACTGACATGAGCGGAATTGTCCCGGGTGGACAGGATAAAATCCTGGGCATTAGATGGGACGGAAGTCTGGGCGTCTTTGATGCAAGTACAGAGGTGAACGTTCTCAAGCAGAATGGGGTCGTAAATTCCATTGGCTTGATTAGCCCTCTTATCGTCAATGACGTTATCGACGAAAATGCTCAGTCTAATGTGTACAAATCCGCTATGACCGTAATCGGCTGGAAACCCACCGGAGATAGAGTGTTCCTTATTGCCGGGAATTTCGATACTCCCGGGTGTTCTCCCTCTGCGATTGCGGAAATCCTCAAGAATAGCGGAGTGACTACTGCCGTTATTACGAGCACCGTAAATCCTGGTCTGGAGTTTATGGGTAAAATGCCTGCCGCTCCTACCGACTGGAAGATTCCCACTAATAGCATGTATTTCGTCGTCACTAAGCGCCCTTTCCCTTGTGGCTGGCGTAATGACTGGATGGGTGAGGTTGCTAATACGATTCAGAATCTGGGACGTATTGGGAATGATATCTCTAGCATTACGCATAGGCTCGATTCTCACGACGAGAAATTCAATGAAGTTGATGATAAGATTGCCGAGATTGAGGCCGATATTGACAGAGTTGAACAGGACCTGAATGAGAAGATTACAGCCGAAAAGGATAGGGCCGAAGCCGAAGAGGCTAGACTGGACAAGAAGATTGATGACGAAGTAGAAAAGGAGAAAAATCGGGCTGAAGCGGCGGAACAAGCGGAGGAAACGAGAGCGACCGAACAGGAAGCGGCGTTACAAACTAAAATCGAACAGGAGACAAGCAGAGCCGAAGCCACCGAACAGGCAGAGCAGAAACGGGCCACTCAGGCAGAGGACAATCTCCAGAGCCTCATTGAGCAGGAAAACCGTCGTGCTACTCAGCAGGAAGCTAATCTGTCTGCTCGTATTACCGCCGAAACTACTCGCGCTACTAAAGCTGAAACTGATGAAGCTAATAGAGCGAAAACTGCCGAGCAGAATATCCAGAAACAACTCGACAGAGAAGTGGAGGAAAGAACCGCTGCCGATAGCAACATCCAGAACGCTCTTAATGCGGAGAGAACCGCACGGGAGACGAAGGACACTGCTCTGGATACCAGAATCGACGCCGCTATTAACCAGTTTAATCAGGAATTTGAGCAGGCCGAAGCTGAGTTACCTGACAAGATTGCTGAAAAAGTTGATAGTATGGCCAAATCTGGACTGATTGATATCCCTGTTGCTACGACAGAGCGGGTCGGAACCGTACAGGTCGGGACAGGTTTGAAGGTGACAGTAGATGGCGTTTTGAGCGTTGACCAATCCACTCTTCCAAAGCCCGAAGTGCCTGTCGCTAGTCAGAGCGTATTGGGCGGTATCAAACAGGGCACAAACATAAATATCGAAGAGGACGGGACATTAAACCTCAAAATTGCGTCTGCCAGTGAGCTGGGTCTTATCAAAGTAGGACAGAACTTAACCATCGCTGAGGATGGAACACTTAATGCCTCTGGTGGTGAATCTGAGGGAATCACTGAGGAACAGGCTAGAAATATCGCTCAGCAGGAAGCTGGAAAAGTACAAACGACATTAGAGGGCCAAATCTCTCAGGACAAGACAGAAAATGACCAAAAGTATCTAAATAAAGAAACGGGAGGAACCGTTACAGGACAACTCAAACTCGGACATGAACCTACCGAAAATGACGATGCGGCTACCAAGAAATATGTCGATGATAAGAAAGCCGAAAGTGACGCTAGTATTAGCACCCTGACGGAGCAGTACACCACGCTGAACGAGACAGTTGACCAAATCGGAAAAACTCAGGGTAGTGAACAAACCAAATTGGACGATTTCACGAACGATTTAGCCAGTGTCAAACAGAAGGACACTACTCAGGACGCTAAAATTGAGACTCTTGAGACTGAGCAAAGTAGTCTTGACGCTCGGATTGAAAGTGCCGAAAATACGCTTAACGATATTCCCAATAAATACGTCAAGCTGACGGGAGAATCTGAGCAGGTAATTGAAGGTGCTATCCAGGCTGGCAATGGTATTAAAATGAATAATGGGGTATTAGAGCTGCCGGTTGGTGGTAGTATTAGGCAGTCTACTACTGGTAACAGGATTGTACCAAATATTGAAGGACAGCACGCTATGGTTACTAATAGTACAGGAAGTGCGAAAGTGCCGATTGAGGTCGGTACGCCGACGGATAACGACGACGCTACGACAAAGAAATATGTGGACGACCAGTTAAAAGGCAAATTGGATTTAACTGGCGGGACTATGACAGGCGATATTACGATGATGCCCGGAAAGACTATTAAGGGCGTGCCGGTTCCGGAAGGGGACACGGATGCCGTTAATAAGAAGTATGTGGACAGTAAAATTGAGCCTATATCAAATAATACACGTTTTAAATATTTGGGAAGATTTGATAATCTGTCTATTAGTGATATAAGTTTTACTATAAACTCAGGAAGTAGAATAGGGTTTATCCCTGTTGCGATATTTTTAATTAGTGGAGATCCTGTGTATTTTGAATCACCGGTAAGTAATAAAATTATAAATAATATCAGCATTAGACTCGTGGTATCAACAAATACACCTCACCCGATTGTATTAGACGACTCTGGACGGAATAACGACCAAATTAAATTTAATTGCCAAATAACAGATAATACAATTACCGTAACACAGGTGGATAGTTCTTCTAAAAACTTCATTCTTATATATGATTTAGTTGAGATTCAGTGAAGTATAAGGTCTACTAATTATATTAGTAGACCTTATATTTAAACTAATAGCAAACCATACACC
>NZ_CANQYJ010000061.1 GCF_947628055.1 uncultured Rikenella sp. | reverse complement strand
CTCGCCGGTTACCGTATCATAGCGACTAACCAAATACGGAGCTTCGCCGCAGGTGATTTCCAAACGGTTCTCGTTAATGTAGTCGCGCCACGTTCTGCCTTCGGGAAAGGTAACCTTACCTTCCGACGGAATCCACGAATGCGAGCCATCGGGGGCATCTACCTCCGTATTGAACACATTATCCCGACCGAACCAGGCGTTGTCCACTAAATTGTTCTGCTTGTTGCAAATCCACGACGGGGTAAAGACCTCTGCCATCTCACGGCTGCGCTGCTGCTGCATTTCGCGGCTCTTGACTGCACGAGGCTTGATGACGTTCCCATTTTTGCCAGTTATGGATTCTACCGTAATTGGGTCGGCATACTGGTAACCGGTCCCCAAGTCGGCATAATTGTCTGTTGCCCAAAAGATATTGACCTGCTGTTCCTCCGTGCTTAACGTATGATCTTTAAGCAACGCCGAGAGCAGTTCGGGCGACCGCTCGAAAATTTCATTCTCCCGTATGTCGATTTGAGGTAATGCCATTAGTCAATCAATGTTATGTCTAATATAGTATTTATAATTATATTAACAGCCAAATTACTCAAATACATAATCAGTTTTATGCAACGCTTTTATAAGTTCTAACATCGATTTATCCACTATCTGATATATAGTGTCGTCTGATATGAGTTTTAAGTTAGGATTGCGTTTATTCTTGTTTTTACGAGCCATGTCTGCCTTTTCAATACTAAATTGCAACCTTAAGAAACGATGCCAAAATGGGGTTGAAAAGGCATATTTTTCCGATCTTGGATTGTAATAAATAATATCAAAAGCAGGACTTTGTAGCTCGTTTAACTTCGCCTTAATTTCATCTTCCTTGAATGTCGCTTTTCCATTATTAACTCTCTTACAGATTTCCTCAAACGACAATTTATCCTTTACATTAATTGTAAGAGTTTTGAGGATATACCAACCTAACTCATTCTTAATTGCACTCTCATAAATGGTCTTTAATGTATCCGAACTACGTTTAATAAAACCATCGACGGCAAATTGGAATGATCTATCATCAATTTGCTGTTTCCTGAATTTTGTTTTGTAGATATGTTTACCTTTACATATATCCATACACATTTGATGAGCAGAAGCACCCAATCTATCAGAATAAAAAACTAATTTTTCTACCAACGATTGTGACGGGGCAATATTTAGTAAGGAGAAGCCATTGCGGATGATTTTTTCAATTTCTTCATCCGTTAATAATGGCACAGAGATTTCTGAAACTCTAGCTTGAAGATTAGGATCAAGCTGTATCAACTCATGAGCGGACTGACAAGCGCCAATACATATAATTTTTGAACTAGGACAATCATTTGCATTATCAACAAATATTTTGATAGCATCTGCAATTCGAACCTTTTCATCAAGCGGGACCTTATGAAAATCTTCGATTAGCCAAACAATCTTATATTCGCCCAGAAATTTTGCCAATTTCTGAGGTGTTAGTTGAGGCGGTAATAATCTCGAATACGTTTCCCCGATTTCAGATGTGCTCTCTGAACTAAGACTTGCTTTAATGCTATTATATTCAGTTGCGATATTACCTTTTAATGAGCTTGACTGTTTATGGGTCCTTCCTGAAACAACATAAACATTAAGTTCATCGAAAGCATTACGAATAAGTTGCTCAAATGTCGTATTACTCTCACAATGAGTCCTAATACAAGTAAATTTATTTTTATTAAGCAGATTTCGGACCGACGATGTTTTTCCACTACCAGAATGCCCAAATACTATAATTTGTTTTCCTGGTGTTTTCATTTCGGACAATAGTTGAGCGTCAATATCTTTACGTTCGACATAGTTTACTTCAGCTGCGGTTGCAGGCGTAAAAACCTCTTCAAGTTTTATTTTAGGCAACTTAAACAATTTAAATATAATTTTTTCAAGTTTCCTCATATTGGGTAGTTAGGTTTCTTTATTAATATTTAATCTTTGAACAAGTCTTCCACCGTTACCACATTCTGCACGCTGTATTGGTACATATTCCGTTTGACTCCAAACGGAGTTATCAGGATCGTATGCACCGCCTTATGCCCTTTTTGCGTTTCGCTGAATCGTCCAACTTTGTGACGCAGACTTTCATCGTCGGTTTTCTCAATGGCATACTCCGTCGTGGAGAATTTCATCTCGCAGAGATTCACAATTTGGTCGGCACGGTCGATGACCATATCTACTTGCGCACCGTCGCCATAGACAGGATCATCTTTTACTCGCCACGAATATATTTGCGTTGAAACACCGGCAATGCCCAACGACTGTTTTATCTGCCGTATATGCTCAAAGCATACCCGTTCAAAAGCAAGTCCTTCCCACGCATTGCGAACAGGCGTATTGGTATTGATACTCCAAAAGTTCTCGTCCACGCCGGCACGGTTATGCAAGAACTTGTAGTAAAACAAAGTATAGTTGTCAATCAGTTGATATATGGCCGTTATGTGCTTTATGCCCTGATAATTATATTTGCGAATAAATCCGCAAGCCTCCAAATCCTCTAATACCCTTGTCAAGATTCCGTTGTTGGATAAACCGCCTTCGTGGACAAGTTCATCCCGGGTCATACCCATCCGTTTTGTGCCGAGCGTTTCAACCACTTTGATATATGGCTCCGGATTCTTAAAAAGGGATTTGTATAACTCGTCATATTCATAATGCAACTTACCTGTTTGCGAGAAAAAGAGTGCATCAATATTCTGGGCTACGCTCTTTCCGCGTTCCAACATGGACCAGTAGAACGGAACGCCGCCCATCACCATATAACACTCCAATACCCCGTAACGGCTCATGCCCAAATGTCGACTTTGGGCATATTGCTCGCACTCGTTAAGTGTGAATGGAGCAAGGTTAATTTTGTAGGTAACCCGATTATGAAGACCGCCGTGATCTTTGAATACATTATTGATAATCCACGAAGTTGCCGAGCCGCAGATAATCAGAAGTATATCTTTCCTCGCCGATGCATAGCCATTCCAAAAATGTTCTATTGCGGAAACAAAGTTTGAACGTGGAGCATCCATCCAAGGCAACTCATCAATAAAAACAACCTTTTTCCCCTCTTTTTGTTGATCAAGCAATTCGGACAGCAAAAAGAAAGCATCCGACCAATCGACGGGAACACGGCATTTTTTCATACCGCACCGAACAAGCGACTGGCGAAACTCCCGCAACTGCGCGCGTGTATTCTGGTTTGCCAAACCCGAATGCTGGAAAGCAAACTTATAGTCGAATGTCTCTCGCACAAGGAATGTTTTGCCCACACGACGTCGACCTGTTACCGCAACAAATTCGGAGTATTCCGATGCGTATGCTTTCAACAATTCTTGTTGTTCTGCCTTTCTGCCGATTATCATAGCATTGCAATTATTGTTTACGAATACAAAGATAACTATTTCACGTTTATACCGCGCTAAATTTTGATTGTTTCTTTTTGTTTAGCGCAAATCAATCGAATTCTATATATTCACTTTACTTTATAGCCTTCGACATATATACGAATAATAAAATCAATATATCCTGTCTTCTATTCCATTATATAAACACATTCTCCAAACCATGCTTATAGAATCTGCCGTTATAATTATAAGTTTTTGTGTATCCTCTAAGTTATTATAGAGCCTATTTTGAAGTTGTTATGTATAAGGTTCCATAATAATTAGAATTATCACTTTCCCCAAACACCACATCAATATTGCCATCCTTGCGAGTTGTCAAACAATAACGAGTCGCTCCATCAACCTTAAATCCCCGGCTATTATGTGTATACTTATCTGAGGCACTTGCATTTGTTTTTGCCGTATCAGAGATAATCGTTATTCTTGGATTTACCAATGAAACAAAATCTGAATGATATGCAGATTCTCTACCATGATGTGGAGCAACTAACACATCTGCATTCTCAACAGCAGATTTAAAGTCTCTTTGCCTCATTAATACATCTAAGGATTCCGTCTCATTATCACCACATACAACAATTTTGATCATAGATAAAGTAAAAACTGTTATTGTGCTGAAATTATTAAAGTTGGAATGGTCGCAAACTGATGTGGAGAATGTCTGAATACCTAGTCCTCCATAATTATCAAGATTCCCGGTATAGTTCTCGTTTTGTGGTGTAACTGGAGAGTTGTATCGGTTATTGATTTCACAATACTTCTCAAACTTTGCTTTATCACAATATCTAACATCTTTCATTACTTCGTCATTGCCTAAAGCCTTTGCTCTATGTAAGATTTTAGGCGAGTTTAAATCAAAATTGAGTATATCATCAATATGGTCAAGATGTGGATGAGTTAATATCATATATGCGATATTATCATATCGCCGTTTGGCAAGAGGAGAAATATTACCACTTTCATATGTGCCCGTACCCAAGTCTATTACTATATATTTCCCATTAGGAGCTTTCACGTGAATAGCTAATCCAAGTTGCACATCCCAAACTGTCATTGTTGCTAGGCTTACCATAATCTTAATTATTTATTTTTCTTCAAATATTCATTCAGTACCTCTCTTGCATAATAATATGCTCGTTCTTTGTATCTACTCCAGCAAATTAGCACTACGATTATCGATAAATATGATTGCCAACAATATAGATTAGACCATATAATCAATATAGCTGAAATTAAGACGGTTGTTAAGATTGTTCTCGACAAAGCATAATGAGCGTTGAAGTCAGGGACTCTGGAATCTTGATCTCCATTTACTTCACGCATAGCCTTACTAAACAATCTATCTTCAGAAGGATTCTCATCCTTGAACCCCTTAATTAATATCTTTCGGACATTCTCAGTTTCATAGAAGCGCGCCTTTTTTATTCCTGTATTTTTAGGAACAAACACGTGATATAACCAGCAATGTTCTTCAGTCCCTTCATTAAGTAATCTTGTAGAAGGCTTTCCTCCTATGGTGAAATAATATATAGGCTCCAATAAACTACCAACGGAATTTATAACATAGCCGCATACAAATGCAAATGCTAAATATGCAACAGTATAATCATTGTTATACTCAATCTGAAATGAGTACATAACAATAATTAACAATACATATCCTACAACAAGACTTGATATTACATCATAATACTTAAAATTCATAACTTTTCCATTTATAAGTTAGCAACTCTTTGAGCCAATCTCGGATAAAGAGTTTTAATTTTTATATTGCTTCAAAAGCAATTCTCTCTGTCTTTTCTATACAATGTTATAAGTTTACTATAGTCTTCTATATTTCTAAAGGGCGACGCGTACACTCCACATTGTATCTCACCATAGGAATGTATTTCCTACATGTTACTACCACATACTCGGAAGATTCCTATGTATGCTGCGTTCAATGATTATTGTTGTTTTGCCTTTCTGCCGATTATCATAGCGTTGCCAATATTGTTTACGGATACAAAGATAATCATTTTTTGTTTATATTGCGCTAAAAACCGATTGTTTCTGCTCGTTTAGCACAAATCAAACGAGTTGTCTTTGTTCAAACTTGACTTTATTGCCGTTCTATATATTCACGAATAATAAAGTCAAATTAAGGGAAAGAATAAGAAATTCTCTTTTTCTCCCCTCATATCGAGATTTAATTTCATCTTCTGTTACGACCATCGGGCGGAGCAGTGGATGACCTGTTATACGCGAAGTCATCTACCATCTTGGCGAAATGAGAGGCGAAGTATTCACGTGCAACTTTTGAGAGTCAGCTGGGCAATTCGAGGTCAAAACGGCCCGACCGACAGGAAAAACGTCTTAAAAATCGTTAAAAGCACAAAAAGTGAGATTTTTTTGAAAAATTTGTTTGCAGGCGAATTTTTCTATCATTTAAGATATATAATATTTATAATCAACTATATACGCCTACTGCATCGGGAAATAAACTCTCTCATACCCGATTAAACCGCCCGCGTTCACACCGGAAAAAGATCGAGAAAAAAAATAAGCCTTAATATTCACAGAATATCAAGGCTTTCGACTGGTGTCGGGGTGACAAGATTCGAACTTGCGACCACTCGCCCCCCAGACGAGTACTCTAACCGGGCTGAGCTACACCCCGCTCATTAACCGGACACAAAAGTACACCTTTTTCAGGAATTTCAAAACCCGAACCGACCGACCTACAGAAAAACTTATCTTTGCAGCTCCAAATCGGAAATAACGACATGTTGCCTACCGCCCTTTTCGCCTGGATGCTAACCCTCGCCGTGCAGCAAACCGACAGCCCGATCGTCGATTCCCGCCAGACATTCGAACAAGCTGTAGCCGGCACCACCGCTCCCGACAGCATCCTGCGAACGCTCACTCTCGTGAACGTCGAATACTACTCTTTCGACGGAAGACTTCACAGCGGTCAGATCATCGTCCACCGCGAACTCGCCGACGATATCCGAGCCGCTTTCCAGAAAATCAAAGCCAGCAGATTCCCCGTACAAAGCGTCATTCCCGTCAAATTCGACAAACCGGACAACGGAACGTCGATGGACACGCTGAACAACACTTACGGATTCCACTACCGGCCGAAAACCACATTCAAAACCCGGCAACTCTCGGCCCATTCATACGGTCGGGCCATCGACATCAACCCATTTCAGAATCCGGCCCGGCTGCGCAACGGCAGAACCATCCCGGCCACAGGACGATACGAACCGCAAGCCCCCGGAACGCTGACCGCCACTTCCCCCCTCACCCGTTTTTTTCGCCAGGCAGGATGGCACTGGGGCGGGACGTGGGCTTGGTCAAAGACTACATGCACTTTGAAAAATGGTAAGCACTCTTTCAGAGTGCCGGGGGCTGCCGTAGTTCGGTCGTTGTGCGTGCCGCAAGGCACTGCGAACCGAAAATCAATGCTATAATATTCGCGGCTCGTTAGAGCCGTCGGGTCGCCGCCTCCCCCGCGGCGGGCCGAAACCTATTTTCGTTCGTCGGCCCTTGCAGGCGGCGACCCTTGCTCACGACAAAGCCTGTCCTGACTCTTTCCAATCGGTTACTAAGAACTTTATTTTATCCGCGCACTGGCGGAAAATCCGGTTTGCAGAACCGGGTGAGCCGGACGCCTCCCCCTCGGGAAGGACGCACAGCGTCTCTTATTTTGGGTAGTTCCAGCCCAACTCTTGCCCAGCCGAAGCCAGCGGTGCCGCCCGACACACGAACCGGACTGTAACTACCCGAAGTTTTCCGGACGTCCGACCCAGAATCATTCGCTCGGCAAAAATTGGGACTCGGCCAGCGCGGGATGTAACAAGCGAAGTGCAGTTACGGCCCGTCGCCGGGGGTGGCGCCGGGTTGTCCGCCTCTGACAAGCCGGAGTTGTCGAGTTCCGAATAATTCCCGCAGGCCACGGAGGCGGCGATGCGACATATCGCTCAGACTGCCATTTTTGTTCATCAAGCGAATAGCACCTGTACACCGGCAAAGGGAAAGACTATGCAAATAAATTCTATTTTTGTCGAGCAAAAACGTAAAGTACAGACAGCAATGGCAATCATAGGATTAGGCAACGCCCTGACCGACATACTGGTACGGCTTCCCGACGACAGCATTCTGCACGAGTTAGGCATCGAACGCGGCGGCATGTACCTGATCGACAGTCAACAACATCGCCAGATAATCGACAAGATCGGACATCTGCCGCAAAGCATAGCTGCCGGAGGATCGGCAGCCAATATGGCCAGCGGTGCGGCTATGCTCGGCACACCGACCGCTTACATCGGCCATATCGGTGCCGACGTCACCGGCGAAGCGTTCCGGGAGTACCAGCAGCGGAAGCACATCAGACCGCTGCTCGGCGTTTCCGAGACGACCCCCTCCGGGAAATGTATCTCCCTGATTCTTCCCGACGGCGAACGGACGATGCTGACCTATTTGGGCGCCGCGCTGGAGATCGGCACACAGCAACTCACTCCGGAAAACATGGCCGGACACAAAGTGCTGTTCATCGAGGGCTACCTGCTCAACTGCCCGGAAGTGATCGAAACGGCGATGAGGACGGCAAAAGCGGTCGGAACACTCGTAGCACTGGATGCCGCCAACTTTACCGTCATCAACGAATTTAAATCTTATGCCGACCGATTGATCGACAGCTATGTGGACATTCTGTTCGCCAATGAGGATGAAGCGGCGGCCCTGACCGGAGCCGATACGCCGGAACAGGCGCTCGAAGTGTTGGCGCCACGCTGCGAGACCGTGGTGGTAAAGATCGGCCCGCGCGGATCGTTGATCGCCCGCGGCACGGAACGCTGCCGCATCGGAACGCTCGATGCCCGGCCTGTGGACAAGACCGGGGCAGGCGACCTCTACGCGGCCGGTTTCCTGCACGGGTTTGTCAAAAGGCTGTCGCTCCGGCAGTGCGGCGAGATGGGGGCGGTGGTCTCCAGCAAAAGCATCGAAGTGCTGGGAGCAGAGTTGCCAGAAAACCTATGGGACTCCATTCGTCCGCTGGTTGCCCGGATCGAAGCCGGGGAGAGCGTCGTCCTCTGACACTCCGACTGACAGATCGGCAGATAAAACTGCCATGCGGCGGCATGGCACGGGAGTTGCACGGACTTTCGGCCGGCGGGGGCAGTTCGACCGAAATTACGTAAAATACACAGAACGATATGCAAAAAGGGAAAATCGGCGTAACGACCGAGAACATCTTTCCGATCATCAAGAAATTCCTCTATTCCGACCACGAAATCTTCCTGCGCGAGTTGATCTCGAATGCCGTGGATGCGACGACCAAGCTCAAGGCGTTGAGTTCGATGGGCGAGTTCGGCGGCGAGCTGGGCGACCTGACCGTCCGCGTGGAGTTGGACGAAAAAGGGAAACGGCTGACCGTCTCGGATCACGGGATCGGGATGACCGAAGAGGAGGTGAACCGATACATCAACCAGATCGCCTTCTCCGGCGCCGAGGAGTTCATGAAGAAATACGAAAACCAGAGCGGCATTATCGGCCATTTCGGGCTGGGGTTCTATTCGGCGTTCATGGTGGCCTCCAAGGTAGAGGTAATCACCAAGTCTTATCAAGAGGGGGCGCAGGCGGTGAAATGGACTTGCGACGGCACGCCGGACTTCACCCTCGAACCGACCGAAAAGGCGGAACGCGGGACGGAAATCATACTCTACCTGTCAGACGACAGCGCGGAATTTGCAGAACGGGCACGGATCGAGGGCTTGCTGAAGAAATACTGCGCATTTCTGCCGGTGCCGATCGCTTTCGGCAAGGAGCAGGAGTGGAAAGACGGCAAATACGTCGATACCGACAAGGAGAATATCATCAACGACACCCATCCGCTGTGGATGCAGAAGCCGACGGATATTACCGAGGAACAGTACGGCGAGTTCTATCGGAAACTCTACCCGATGGCCGACGATCCGTTGTTCCATATCCACCTGAACGTGGACTATCCGTTCAACCTGACGGGGATTCTCTACTTTCCTAAGATCAAGAACAACTTCGAGATTCAGAAGAACAAAATCCAGCTCTACTCGAATCAGGTCTACGTGACGGATTCGGTCGAGGGGATCGTGCCGGACTTCCTGACCTTGCTGCACGGGGTGATTGACTCGCCGGACATTCCGCTGAACGTGTCGCGGAGCTACTTGCAGAGCGACAGCAATGTGAAGAAAATCTCGGGGTACATTACGAAAAAGGTGGCGGACCGGCTGGCCGACCTGTTCAAGAACGGGCGGCAGGACTATGAGGCGAAGTGGGACGACCTGAAGCTCTTCATCCAGTACGGAATCATCAGCGAAGAGAAGTTCGGCGAACGGGCCGGAGAGTTCACCCTGCTCAAGAATACGGAGGGGAAATATTTTACGATAGATGAATATACGGAGGTGATCAAGGGCGCTCAGACGGACAAGAACGGCAAGATCGTCCACCTGTACAGCAACGACCCGGTGGCGCAGCACAGCTTTGTCGAAGCGGCGCGGGGCAAGGGGTATGATGTATTGGTGATGGACAGTCCGTTGGAAGCGCACTTCATCGCGTTCCTCGAAAACAAGCACAGCGACTGGAAATTCATCCGCGTGGATGCGGACACGGTCGAAAAGCTGATCGAGAAGGAGGAACAGTTAGCGATGGCTTTGACTTCCGCCCAGCAACAGCTGTTGACACCAGTCTTCGAGTCGCAGCTGCCGACGGACGACAAGAGCCGTTTCCATGTGCAGTTCGAGGCGATGGATCCGGCTTCGGCACCGATCGTCATCACGCAGGGCGAGTTCATGCGGCGGATGAAAGATATGTCGAAAGTGGGGGGAGGGATGTACAGTTTCTACGGCGAAATGCCGGACAGCTACAATGTGGTGGTGAACGGCAACCATCCGTTAGTGATCGAGGTGCTGGGCGAAACGCAGAACGCCACGGGCGAGGAACTGGCGCCGATAGACAAGGAGCTTAAGGCCGCTGAAAGTGAAAAATCGGCACTGAACGGGTTGCTCAAGGACAAGAAAGAAGAGGAAATTTCGCAGGAGGAAAAGGACAAACGGTCGGAGATCGAGAAGAAGATCGGCGAGATCGAGGGGAAACGGCGCGAATTGTTGCGGAATGCGGGGGCGCAGAATGTCATTGTGGGGCAGTTAGTCGATCTGGCGTTGCTGGCCAACGGGATGCTGAAAGGCGAAGCGCTGACCAAATTCATTCGGCGAAGTGTGGAAGTGGTCGGCAAATCGGCCGAACAGAAAAAATAGT
This sequence comes from uncultured Rikenella sp., assembly GCF_947628055.1. Lineage (GTDB taxonomy): Bacteria > Bacteroidota > Bacteroidia > Bacteroidales > Rikenellaceae > Rikenella. The sequence goes on along the minus strand of NZ_CANQYJ010000061.1, from coordinate 4,566 downwards.
TTCGGCTTCGGCCGACGAAAGCAAGCGGGTTATCCTTGATTTTCAAGGATAACCCGCTCTTTATTTGGAACCCGCCCAGTCTGGTTCCGCAAATCCGCACAACCGCAATAAGGCACCCCATATAGGCACGCCATGCAAGGAATCGACCGTTTCGGCAGGCGGCATCTTGAAACGACCGCACCGGCTTCGGAACCGTCCTTCCCGGAATGATTCAATAGCCCAATCCCACTCCGACAGCCCTTACCAACCTCCGCCCAGCGCCTTATAAAGCGAGACATACTCCGCCAGCTGCGCCGCCAAGACCTCCGAAAAGCCGATCTGCGTCGAGAACAACTCCCGCTCGGCATCCAGCACATCTAAATACGTATTCGACCCGTTCCGGTACAGCTCCTGCGTCAGCATCTGAGTAGTCCTCGTAGCCTGCAGCAATTCGCGGTACCGATTCACCTGGGTATGGTAGGTGGCAATGCCGGCCAGCGCGCTCTCCACCTCGCCCAACGCCGCAATGACCGTCTGTTCGTAATTCAGAATCGCCTGTTTGTTCTCCTCACGCGCAATCTCTTCGGCCCGTTTATTCTTCCCCCAGGCGAACAGCGGCTGGGCGATCGACAAGGCAGCCGACCAGCCGAAAGGATTGCCGTGGACGAGACCTTTCAGCGTAGAGGAAAAGAGCCCTCCGTCGCCCGTCAGTGTAACGGACGGGTAACGGTTCGCCACAGCGACACCCACATGGGCCGTAGCCGCAGCCACCCGGTAATAAGCCTCCCGAATATCGGGCCTCCGATCGAGCAGCGAAGCGGGCAGGCCGACAGGAACCTCGGCCGGAACCAGTACGGAAGTGAACAGCCGCGTCCCGTCCACATCGAAGAAGCGGGGATTCCGACCCAGCAAAGCGCAAAGCGCCGTTTCGGCCTGAACCTTCGCCCGTTCGTACTGCGGAATCGCGGCAGCCGCGGTGGCCGTCAGACTTCGGGCCTGCTCCAGATCGACCGACGACGACATACCGTAATAAACCAGCGAGTCGATAATATCCTGCGACGCTTTGCGCAGTTCGTATGTTTCCTGCGCAATACGCAGCGACATGTCGTATTGCAACAGATTGAAATAGGTGGTCGCCACCTCGGCGGCCAGCGAAAGCATCAGCGAACGGTAATTCTGCTCCGTGGCCAGCATCTGAGCCTGGGCGGATTCGGCCGTGTGCCGAAGTTTTCCGAACAGATCGATTTCCCAGGCAACGGTTGCCTGGATTTCGTATTTCTGGATCACTTCGCCGTTCGCGCCTTCATACGAGGCCCCCGTATTCCGTCCCAGATCGAATTCCGGCCCGAACCCCGTCCGAGCCATTTTCAATTGCAGCCGCGCCTGCTCGATCCGCGAGGCAGCCACAGCTAAGTTCCGGTTGCTGTCCAAAGCCTGTTCGATCAGGTCCGTCAGGGTCGGATCGCCGAAACTCCGCCACCAGGCCAAATTGACCACCGTATCGCCCCGCGTACCGACCGAGTCATAGATATACGCCGAAGGAACCGTAACCTCCGGCGATCTGAATTTAGGCCCGACGGCGCAACCTGCCAAACCGAGAGTTACGGCCAGCACCACCGGCCAATTACGCTTGCTTCTCACTTTTTTCATCTTTCAGGTCGTTAAGTCTGCGTTCGCGGATGCGTTCAAACCGCCCCACTTTCGCGATAAAAGCATAGAGAGCCGGGTAGACGAACACGCCGAACAGCGTGGCGACACCCATGCCGCCCACCAACGCGACACCCATCACCGTCTGGGCCACCGAGGACGCTCCGCTGGCAAAGATCAGCGGCGTCACGCCCAGCAGGAATGCCAGCGCCGTCATAATGATCGGCCGGAACCGGAGGTGAGCGGCCTCCATAGCGGCGGTCACCACATCTTTCCCTTCGTCGAAAAAGGCTTCATTGGCATATTCCACGATCAGGATCGCATTTTTGGCCGACAGGCCGATCAACAGAATCAGTGAGATCTGCATAAAGATATTATCCACATAAACCGGGTCGAACAAGCGGGCCAGGAAAATAAACGCCATCGCCCCGAAGACCGCGAACGGCACCCCCAGCAGAATCGACCAGGGCAGCGTCCAGCTCTCGTACAACGCCGCAAGGATCAGGAAAACGAAAACCACCGCAATGACGAACGCCCCTATGCCATTCCCCGAAGCATTCCGCTCCTGGAACGACATCCCGCTCCAAGCGATACCCACATCCCGGGGCAGCACCGAGTCGGCCAGGGCCTGCAAGGCATCCATCGCCTGCGTCGACGAGTAGGCGCTCGCCGCATTGGCATTCAGGGCAATCGACCGGTACAGATTGAACTGGGTCACAAATTCCACACCCGTGGTGTCTCCGATCGAAACGAACGAAGCCAGCGGCACACTCTCGCCTTCGGCATTGGTCACGAAATAGCTCATCAGGTCGTCTTTCGTCTGCCGATACTCCGCTTCGCTCTGCACATAGGTCTGGTATATCTTGCCGAAACGGTTGAAATTATTGATATACGCTCCGCCGAGATAGGTGGCAAGCACGCTGTGGATCTCATCTAACGACACACCCTGCTGGAACGCCTGGTTTTCGTCGATCATCACCTTGCGCTGCGGCACGCCCGCATCGAACTGCGTCGTCACGGTCGATATTTCGGGCAGGTTCCGGGCTTTTTCCAAGAATTCGTCGGTATAGCGGGCCAGATAGGGAATCCCGTTCCCTCCCCGATCCTGCACCATCAGCGACACGCCGGAAGTCGTTCCCAAGCCCGGAATGGCAGGCGACTGGAAAGCGAAAGCCTGCGCATCGTTGATCCGGACATACAATTCGTCGTTCAACTGATCCGCCAACTGCATGGCCGTGGTCTTGCGCTGACTGTAATCCACCAGCGTCACGAACAGCACCCCGCTGTTGGACGAAGCCACGCCCGAAAGCATGTTGAACCCGGCCACCCCGGCCGTATACCGGACTTCGGGCCGCTGAGAAACGATCCGCTGAATCTCCGTGACCGCCTGTTGCGTCCGTTCCACCGAAGCTGCGTTGGGCAGATTGATCCCGATCATCAGATAGCCCTGGTCTTCCTGCGGCAGGAAACCGCCCGGAATGGCCCGCGCAAGGCCGAAAATCGCCAACCCGATAACGGCAATGAAAACCAGCGACCGGCCCGCATGCCGTGCGACCGTCTTTGAAAAGCTCAGGTAGCCTTCCACCCGACGGTTGAACCAGCGGTTGAACAGGCCGAAAAATCCTTTCGTCGCGGGTTCTTTCTTCCGCAGGACGAGCGAACACAAAGCAGGAGACAAGGTCAGCGCATTGAATGAAGAAATCACCACCGACAGAGCGATCGTAATCGCGAACTGCTGGTACAGCTTTCCGGTAATTCCGCCGATGAACGACACGGGAATGAACACGGCGGCCAGCACCACCGTCGTGGCGATGATCGGCCCCGATACCGACTTCATAGCCGCCCGCGTAGCCTGTTTCGGATTCATTCCGCTGGCAATGTTGACCTGAACGGCTTCGATCACCACAATGGCGTCATCCACCACTAACCCGATGGCTAAGATAAGCCCCAGCAGCGAAAAGATATTGACCGAGAATCCGAGCAGCGGAAAGAGCATGAAGGCCCCCACTAACGAAACCGGAATGGCGACCACAGGGACGATCATGGCCCGGATGTCCTGTATGAACAGATAGATAATCAGCACCACCAGCACCAACGCGATAACCAAGGTAGTCACGATGTCGCTGATCCCCGACCGGATGGACTGCGTGGCGTCCACCACCACGTCGTAGCCGATTCCGTCATTGAATTTTTGGGAAATCTCCTCCATCTTGGCCTTGACCGCCGAGCCGACCTCCATGGCATTGCTGCCGGGCGCCTGATAAACGACGATCATGGCCGCCGGATGCTGGTTGAAATTGGAGTTGACGCCGTAAGTCTGGCTCCCCAGCTCCACGCGGGCCACATCGCCCAGCCGGATCTGGCCTCCGTCGGGCAAAGTTCGGATCACGATATTCTCATACTCCTCGGCCGAATTGATCTGCGGCGGCATGGTGACGGTATAGGTGAACTCCGTACCCCGGGGGCTGGGTTCGCCGCCCAGCTTCCCGGCCGGGAAAACCCCGCTCTGCGCCTCGATGGCCGAGGTTATGTCGTTCAGCGAAACATCCAGATAGTCCAATACATCGGGCTTGATCCAAATACGCATCGAATACTCGCCCGAACCCATGATCTGCACCTTGCCCACTCCGTCGATCTTCAACACTTCGTTCTGAATGTTGATATAGGCGTAGTTGGCCAGGAAATTGTCGTCGTAACGTCCGTCGCTGTAAATGGCGAAGACCATCAGGTAACCGCTCATCGACTTGACCGTCGTCAGCCCCTGCTGGCGCACCTCCGAGGGAAGCATCGGCGTGGCCGTCGCCACCCGGTTCTGGGTGAAAACCGCGTTCATATCCGGATCGGAATCCACGGCGAAAGTAGCCGTCAGAGCCATCGTCCCGTCGCTCGCACTGGTAGTCTGCAAATAGAGCATGTCGCTCACGCCCATAATGCTCTGCC
>NZ_CANQYJ010000060.1 GCF_947628055.1 uncultured Rikenella sp. | reverse complement strand
CGCGCGACCAAAGGTCGCGGTTGATTGGATTCCGACAACAACGGACGGAACTAACGGGAAACAGCCAATAAAACAGCCAACGGCTGCGGCTCGTGTACCCAGCGGGATCGCTCGTCCGTGCACTCCGGCCAATTGCTATTTCAAGAAGAGACCCTGCCCGCACCCCAACAAACAGTCAACGCCCCAACAGCCATTGCTCCGACGCATCGCTATCATTCACCACCCTGATTCCGATGCCAAGTCGATCGATACATATTTCTTGGCGAATCGAGCTGGAAATTGACAGGAATCATAATGAACACACTGACTGGCTTTCCGTTTTTTTTAGCCGGGCTCCACAACGGCGCCTGCCGGACGACCCTGAGAATCTCTTCTGTAAACACACTGTCCGGCACCTGCGCATCCTGCCAATTCTTCAGCAAGACCATATCCGGAGTCGAAGGGCCGTATTCCAGCTTCGTTTCGACCGTTTTGTAATACCTCATCGAGCCATCGCGTTCGACAATGAACTGGACAACCAACCGTCCCGATATATTCGAATTCAGCAACGCTTTCGGATACCGGAGTTTGGAAGCGACCCATCGGGCGAACTTATTGATATCGCCCCCCTGAAAAGAAGGCATCTGAATCGAATCCCGACCTTCCAGATCGGCGGAACCTCTTTTACGGGCAAAAGATCCCGCACAAGCCACCCAAACGATCCAGACGATCATCAGCGATTTTTGCAAAACGAATTTCATGGTCACCATACTGAATAGTCCCTGCAATATAGTGATTATTATCGGCAGGAACAACAGCCCGGCCGAACATTCGGTCCGGCATTCCGAACCGGATGAAACCGGAAGAATAACAACCGAGGCCGGAAAAGATTAAATTTGCGTCAGAATAAAATGCAAGAAAGAATGGCATTGGCCGTGATATTGGGCGGCGGCGAGAGCGGATACGGTTCCGCCGTTTTAGCCGCAGCGAAAGGATATGAAGTTTTGTTGTCCGATTCGGGCAGCCTTCGGGAACCTTACCGGTCGCAGCTGGCCGAAAAAGGGATTCCGTTTGAAGAGGGCGGGCATACGTTGGCCCGGATTCTGGGGGCCGAGTTCGTGGTCAAAAGTCCCGGGATTCCGGAAACTGTGCCGGTTATGCGGGCGATCCGCGAAAAGGGTATTCCCGTGATTTCGGAGATCGAATTTGCCGGACGGTATCTGGCCCCGCACACCCGGACGGTCTGCATTACCGGCAGCAACGGGAAGACCACAACGACCACGTTGATCCATGAGATTATGCGTGCGGCAGGATTCCGGGCGGAATTGGCGGGGAATATCGGGCGGAGTCTGGCTTTGCAGGTCGCCGAACGACCTGCGGCGGAACAGCCGGACTGGTACGTGATCGAGCTGAGCAGCTTCCAGCTCGACGGGATGTACGATTTCCGGGCGGACATTGCTCTGTTGCTGAACATTACGCCGGATCATCTGGACCGGTACGATCACCGGATGGAAAATTACGTGGCCAGCAAGTTCCGCATCGTGCAGAACTTGCGGTCGGAAGATTTGTTCGTTTATAATGGCGACGATCCGGAGACGTTGGCTTATCTGCCGCGGGTTTTGCCGACTATCGAGGCTGCGACGACGGCTTTTCATGCCAAAACGAACGAATCCGATGACGCCGGGGCGTGGTATGATGCCGCGGCGGGAGTGATGCACTGCGGCGATTTCGCGTTCCCGGCGGCGGAGATGCGGATCAAGGGGCTGCATAATATTGCCAATGCGCTGGCGGCGATAGCGGCTTGTCGTCGGGCGGGGGTGCCGGACGCTGTGATTGCGGAGACGCTGCGGACGTTCGGCGGGGTGGAGCATCGGCTCGAACCGGTGGCCCTGATCGGCGGGGTGGAATTTATCAACGATTCGAAAGCGACGAATGTCGATTCGGTGTGGTATGCCTTGCAGGCTATGACGCGGCCTACGATCTGGATCGCGGGCGGAACGGACAAGGGAAACGATTACGGAGTGTTGGTGCCGTTGGTGCGGGAGCATGTGAAGGCGCTTGTCTGCATGGGGCTGGACAATGCGAAATTGGTACGGTCGTTCGAGGGCGTAGTGCCGGTTTATGATACTGCGTCGTTGGAAGATGCTCTGGCTGCGTGCCGCGAAGTGGCGGCACCGGGCGATACGGTGTTGCTTTCTCCTGCGTGCGCGAGTTTCGATCTGTTCCGCAATTATGAGGATCGGGGCGAAAAATTCAAACAGATGGTCAAAACTTTGGCCGAATAACGGATCGGTTAATTGCACTGTGCCGTGTGTGACTGTTCTTTCTGTGAACAGAAAGAACCAAAGAAACTTTCAGATAGCTACGCTACTCCTTAGGCTCCGCAGTCCTCTTGCATTGCGTTTGCTTTGGGGTGTGGCAATAGCGGGCATAAGGTGTTATTTTCCTAAGTGCCCGCTATTGCTCACACCCCAAGAGAATCAAAGAAAAGGGTATCCGGCAGGCTCAAGAGATGCGTAAGCATCTCAGAAAGTTTTTCTGGTTCTCTTTGTTCACAAAGAGAACAGTTCCCTCAAACATAGGGTAGCAATTAAGCGATCACTTTACCAAAAGCAGACGTTATTATTTATCTTTGCAGACAAAATAGGCAAGCTACACAGCATGATCTACCATATAGCCGAATACCTTGACCGTGTCGTCGACCTTCCGGGGGCAGGGATGTTCAATTACATATCATTCCGTTCCGCAATGGCCATCGTTTTCTCGTTATTGATCGGCATGGTCTTCGGCAAAAGCATTATCCGGCTGCTCCAGCGCCGGCAGATCGGCGAAGAGATACGGAACCTCGGCCTCGAAGGTCAACTCCGGAAAAAAGGGACCCCGACCATGGGAGGATTTATCATTCTCGCCGCTATCCTCGTGCCGGTATTGTTGTTCGCCGACCTGACCAACATTTACGTGCAGCTGATGCTCGCCACCACGATCTGGCTCGGGCTGCTGGGATTTCTCGACGACTACATCAAAGTATTCCGCAAGAAAAAAGAGGGCCTCAACGGGAGATTCAAGATACTGGGACAGGTGACGCTGGGATTGGCAGTCGGCACCACCATGTGGGCCAGCCCGCAGATCGTCTCGCGCGAGCCCTCCACATCGCGCACCGTCGATGCGGAACGCGTGGTGGCCACCGACCTCGGCAACCACAGGAAAGTCATCTACCTGACACCGGCCGAGAAATCCACGACTACGACCGTGCCGTTTTTCAAAAACAGCGAACTCGACTATCGCGACCTCATTCCCGTCCAAGGAGAGTTCGGAGATACGTTAGGATGGCTTTTCTATGTACTCGTCGCTACATTCGTTATCACGTTGGTTTCCAACGGAGCCAACCTGACCGACGGACTGGACGGCTTGGCGGCGGGGGTGTCGGCGTCGATCGGCGTGGTGCTGGGGATATTGGCTTATCTGTCGGGGAACGTGATTTATGCCGACTACCTCAGCATTATGCACATTCCCGGTTCAGGAGAGCTGCTCGTTTTCGCCGGCGCTTTCGTGGGGGCATTGTTGGGATTTTTGTGGTACAACTCCTATCCGGCCCAGGTCTTTATGGGGGACACGGGCTCGCTGGCCATCGGGGGGATCATCGCCACTTTCGCCCTGCTGATCCGCAAGGAACTTCTGCTGCCGATCCTGTGCGGCATTTTTATTGTAGAGAGTTGTTCGGTTATTGTCCAGGTATTCTGGTTCAAATACACCCGGCATAAGTACGGCGAGGGGAGGCGGGTGTTCCTGATGGCGCCGCTCCACCACCATTATCAGAAAAAAGGGTATTTTGAAGTCAAGATCGTGACCCGCTTTTGGATCATCCAGCTCCTGCTGGCGGCCATTACGCTGATGACGCTCAAAATACGATAATGCCGGCCTGGTACGTTTATTCACACAAAAACCTCATAGAAAAATGACACTGTCAATGCTCATCCATGGCTCTTCCGGTTTCATGGGGCCGGAAATCATGCTTATCATCGTCATCGGGATCGCCGGTTTTATCGTGCAGGCCCGGCTCCAGAGCGTGTTCAGCAAGTATTCCAAGGTGCCTTTCGCCGGAGAAATGACTGGGAAGGATGTGGCCGAAAAGATGCTGCGTGACAACGGGATCACGGATGTCAGAGTGACCCATACGCGGGGGCGGCTGACCGACCATTTCAACCCGGCCGACAAGACGGTGAACCTGAGCGACGATGTCTATTCCAGCAATTCGGTGGCGGCTGCGGCGGTGGCGGCGCACGAATGCGGACATGCGGTGCAGCATGCCGTGGGCTATGCGCCGCTGAAAATGCGTTCGGCTTTGGTGCCGGTGACTTCTTTCTCGTCGAAATTCGCGATTTTCTTTATCCTCGGTGGGATTGTACTGATCAATACCGTGCCGCAGATATTTTGGGTGGGGATCGCGATGATCGCGGTGTCGGCTTTGTTCAGCATCGTGACTTTGCCGGTGGAGTACGACGCTTCGCGGCGGGCGCTGGCGTGGCTCGAAGGGCAGCATATCCTCACTTCGCAGCAACAGACGCAGGCGAAGGAGGCTTTGACTTGGGCGGCGCGGACTTATTTAGTGGCGGCTCTGGCGTCGATCGCTACGCTGCTTTACTACATAGGCTTCGCCAGACGAAACTAAATCGTCCGCTAATTCTGTACCCTCCCGAGCACGTGCAATAAAACGTAGGTTTTATAGTACGTACCCGGTTTGAGGGAACTGTTCTCTTTAACTTCGCTCCGCTCGTTTTGCCTCCGGCTTCCTCGCGCTACCTCGGCATAGTCCGCCAGCGGCCTCTGCCCTCGGAACGCTGCTCGGTTCCTCCTCGCCGCTCACCCTATGCAGGGTAGAGGCGGCCTGGTTCGAGTGCCGAGCGGCACCTGGCAGCGTCGGTTGTGAACAAAGAGAACCAGAAAACCGACGCAGCAGCCGAGCGCCGTCGAGCTTGCTCGAATGGCCGAGGCGCCAGGAGGAAGGCGCAGCCAAACTTTTTGAGATGCTTGCGCATTTCTTGAGCCTGCCGGGTACCCGGTTCTCGAACGTTTTGTTTTTTGTCGGGCTTTCTCAATGGGCGCGCTAATGATTGCATCACCTTATGCGCGCCGCATTGGAAAGTCCCGACAAAAAACAGGGTTCAAAGAAAGAGGACTGCGGAGCGTAAGGAGTAGCGCAGCTATCTCAAAAGTTCTTTGCGTCGCTTTCTTTCAAGAAAGCGACAGTCCCATACGGCACAGTGCAAAACGAACCTACCTTTACTTTGCACCAGTCCGCGAAGTTGCGTATAGCAGGCCTACACAGGACAACCCGGTCCGACCACAGAGAGAACGGCACAGCCTTCAGTCGCAGATGTTTATCACGTCGGATGCTTGTACGGGTTTCGGAATCGGAAACGAATGCAACCGGAGCGGTGCAGAAAACGTCGAAAATCACGAAAGACTCAAACCTAAAATCGAAACGAGACCATGTTGTCGCCAGGCAGACGAAAAATAGTCAACGTGACCTTGCTGGTACTGCTGGCAGCCTATGCCGTCGTAGCCACGCGTTACTGTTCCGGACAGGAAAAAGAACTCGAATGCAAAGGAGTAGAGATCGTGATCCGAGACAGCGCGCAGTTGAAATTCGTGACCTCCGAGACCGTCCTGCACTGGCTGGCAGACAGCGCCGTGCGCACCGTGGGCATGCCCTTGAGGAAAGTCGACGTCTATGCCGTGGAGCGACTAATAGAAAGACAGAACTACGTGTCGCAGGCAGACGCCTACACCGCCATCGACGGACTGCTTCATATCGTCCTGAGCCAACGCAGGCCCATGATACGCGTGGTGAGCGAATCCGGGCATAATTTCTATGTGGACAGCACGCTGGTACTGCTTCCGCCGCAGGCAGACTGCATCGCCGAAGTTCCCGTGGTGAGCGGTCGTCTGCCCTTCGGTTTTCCGCCCGACCATTTCGGCCGTTTGGATGAAAAAAAGTTTCATCGGGAGCGGGAATTATTGCATAATCTGCTTAACTTTGTCCATCAGGTAGATACCGACCGTTTTTTGACCGCTTTGACCGCGCAAATCTATTACGACGGCAAAGAGGTACGATTATTGCCGCGTGTCGGGCAGCAGACGATCCGCTTCGGAGAGCTCACCGATTCGGCGGCAGTTGCCGCACGATTGAGGAAACTGTCGCGGTTCTACCGGAAAAGTTTCGGCGAAGGCTGGTGGCGGTCGGCGGCGGAGATCGACCTGAGATTCCGGGGGCAAGTGATCTGCAAAGGGATGCCGGTTCCGGACGCGAAGCCTGAATAAGAATACAGAGAGCACACACGAGATATATGGACAATAACGAATACGTTGCAGCGGTCGACCTGGGCACGACCAAGGTAGTGATGGCCGTGGGACGCAAAGCCGAGAAGAACAAGATCGAGATCATCGCCTTGAAAGAAATGGCTTCCAGCGGTGTGATGAAAGGCGATCTGAAGAACATCGAGCAGGCTTCGCAAGTGTTGCGCGAAGTCAAATCCCGGCTCGAACAGGAGCTGGGGATCGTGGTGCGGGAAGCTTATGTAGGGGTGTCGGGACAGCATATCCAGTGTAATCGGACGCAGGGATACGTGACGGTGCAGAACGTGACCGATGCGGGCGTGACGGAAGTGCGCGGGAGCGATGTGGAACGGCTGATCGACGACCAGCGGAACGCTTCGCTGCCGGCGGGGAAGACCATCATCAGTATACTGCCGCAGTCGTATACTTTGGACGGCGAGGACGACATCAGCGAACCGGTGGGGATGGAGGGGCGGAAACTGGAAGCGAAATTCAACGTCATTATCGGCGAGGAGACCGCGATCGAACGGATACGGCGGTGCTTTCAACGCGTGGGCTTGAAGTTGGCGGGGATCGTGCTCCAGCCGCTGGCCTCGGCCGAGGCCGTGCTGAGCGACGATGAAAAGGAACTCGGCGTGGCGGTGGTTGATATTGGGGGGGGGACGACGGATATATGCGTCTACTACGACAAAGTGATCCGGCATTTAGCTGTGATTCCGATCGGCGGGAATATCATCAACAAGGATATACGCGCTTATGGAATCTTGGAGCGGTACGTCGAAAAACTGAAGACTTCATTTGGCGAAGCGGTGGCCGAACGGACGCCGGGGGACAAATACATCAACATTCCGAGCGTCAACGGACAGGCACCGAAGGAGATCGCGGTGAGGACATTAGCGGGGATTATCGAAGCGCGGATGTACGATATTATCGATTACGTGAAGATCGAGATCGAACGGTGCGGATTCAAGGGGAAATTGGGAGCAGGGATCGTGCTGACCGGAGGGGGTGCCAATCTGAAGAACCTCGACATGCTTTTCAAGATGCACACGGGGTTGGACGTGCGGGTGGCGCAGCCGACCACATACGTGGGGGCGGAGTCGGCGGAATTGGTTTCGGCGCCGAAATACTCCACTTTGACCGGGATCATCCTCGATGCGGTGCGCAAGGGGAACTACACGGAGATCGACGAACAGCCGCTTGCGGAGGAGCAGCAAAATGCGGCGGACGGTTTTGCACAGCCTCAGACAATGGGATACGGTTATGCGGCAGGTGAGGGACAGGCAATGGATGCTTCTGCAGAAGATGCCTATGCGCAACAACAATACGATGCCGCGGCATACGGACAGCAACAGCAGGGCGGAGAACCGTATGGGATGGAGGGAGAGGACGGATACGACTATCCGGAGGAAGAGCTGCGGGTACGCAAACCGAAGCTGTCGGAACGGATGAAACGCCTGTTCAGCTCCATGTTCTCGGAGGAAGTCGATGACGACGACAACTATTGAGGCACTTTTCCCGGGAGGCACTCTTAGGGCGAGAGCCGAATCATATCCGTCTATTTCGACAAGACAGAACCGCGACAAGATTATTATTGACAAAAAACAATGGTTGAATTCGTAGATATAGCACCCGTGAGCTCTTCCATCATCATGGTGGTGGGCGTCGGCGGCGGCGGGAGCAACGCCGTGAACCACATGTACAAGCTGGGGATCACCGATGTGTCGTTCATGGTCTGCAACACCGACCGGCAGGCGTTGGAGCGAAGCCCGATTCCGACCAAAATCCGGCTGGGAGAGACCTTGACCGAAGGATTGGGGGCGGGGAATAATCCGGAACGCGGACGCGCGGCGGCCGAAGAAAGTATTGAAGACATCAAGGAAGTTTTTCGCGAGAAGAATATCAAGATGGTCTTCGTCACCGCCGGGATGGGAGGCGGTACGGGGACGGGAGCAGCTCCGGTGATCGCTGAGGCGGCGAAAACGATGGGGATTTTGACGGTGGCGATCGTGACCCTGCCGTTTATGACCGAAGGGCCGCGGCGAATCAGACAGGCTTTGGAAGGGATCGAGCGGATCCGGCATAACGTGGATGCGCTGCTGGTGGTGAACAACGAAAATATCAACGAAATATACGGCGATCTGACCCTCTCCGAGGCTTTCGGCAAGGCGGACGACATCCTGGCTTCGGCGGCCAAGAGCATCTCCGACATCATCATGCAGGAAAACCGGATCAATGTCGATTTCGCAGACGTGCGGACGATCATGGCGGACAGCGGGATCGCATTGATGGGGTCGGCGCAGGGTTGCGGCGAAAATCGGGCGCGCGAAGTGACCGAGGCGGCCATGAGTTCGCCGCTTTTGAACCATCGCGATATTGCGGGAGCGAAGAATGTGCTGCTGACCATCACCTCGGGAACGAAAGAGGTGAAGATGACCGAAACTCGCGCCATCACGCAGTTCGTGCAGGATCGGACAGGGTTCGAGTTGGGGACCGACCTGATCTGGGGGGCGGGAACGGATGAAACTTTGGGCGACGATATTCGGATTACGATTATCGCGACGGGTTTCGACATAGACATCATTTCGATGGTTCGGGAACAGTATGCAGAGATCGTGGACAAGGATCCGAAGCGGAAAACATATGCAGGGAAAGCGGGCGGTGCGGAAGCTGCGGCCCCGAAACGCGAAACGATCTCGCTGGTCGACCTGGACAGCAACGCAGGAAAGAAAAAACCGAAAACGGTTTCGGACGGGACGGAAGATTTTGCGGTGGTGACACACCAGACAGAACGGACGGACGATTTTTCGGGGCGAGGAGGATATGGCGAACCGGCGGTGCATGGCTATGGGCAGCCGGTGGAGAGTGCGCCGGCGGCGGAACCAGTGACGCAGATTGTGCAGATGGAAGCGGAGGAAGAAGATTTCAAGGCAGCCGAAGCGCTTTTTTCGGAAAAAGAGGCGAACGAACCCTCTCGGATTCAGGAAAAGGCAGAGGCTTCGGAACATCATGAAATTCGGTCGGAAGAAGCGGCCCTTTCGGTAGCGCCGGTGACGGAGCTGAGCGACGATGAACTGGAAAATATTCCGGCATATATCCGTCGCCGGATGAAAATCGAAGCGGAGGCTTTGCCGGCGGGAAGCAAGGTTTCGCGCGAGACACTCAAAAACGACTCTGCGGGGAGGCAGAGAGGAGACGGACACTTGTTCGACTGATTCCTATATTTTCGCTATCCATTATCCGGCCGGAAGAAGAAACTTCTTCCGGCCTTTGCTTTCATAGAGGGGCACTACCCTAACCCTATCGTCAGCAAAATATAAACCGCCGCACCGGCCAGATAGCCCGACAAAGCGATCAGCGATATATTCTTCAGATACCAGACGAAATTCATCCGTTCCAGCCCCATAACCACCACCCCCGCAGCGGAGCCTATCACCAGCATCGAGCCGCCCACCCCGGCGCAATAGGCCAGGAACTGCCAGAAAACGCCGTCCTGGACAAAATACCCGATATAAGCCGGATCCGCCGCCGCAGCCACCGCCGCCGGATCGGCGATCGGATAAGTCGCCATAGCTCCCGCCACCAGCGGCACATTGTCGATCACCGACGAAAAGAATCCGATCATCACATCGATCAGGAAAACATCGTGAATCTTCTCGTCTAACCATACCGAAAGACTTGCCAGCACGCCCGACATCTGCAAAGCCGATACGGCCAGCAGGATACCCAGGAAAAACAAGATCGTGGGCGTGTCGATCTTGCTCAGGACGTCCGGAATCCGGCGCTTGGCCGACTCCGGCATATCGTTCTTGTGCTTGTACATCACCTCCGTGTACAGCCACATGACCCCCAGCGAGCCCAAAATGCCCATGAACGGCGGCAGGTGGGTGACCGTTTTGAACACCGGCACGAAAAGCAGGCAGCCGACGCCGAGCAATAGGATCGACAGCCGTTCCCGCTCCGAAATCGCGGTTTTTCCCTCCACATTCATGAAATAGCTCACCTCTCCGTCCCGCACCTGTACAGCAGCCAGCTTGTGCAGCGAGGCCGGCGTGACCTCGCCGTGCAGCCACCGCTGGGCGATCAGTATCGGCACGGCGAGCGATACCAGGCAAGGCAGGAACAGGTTCGGGATCAGTCCCGCCGTAGTCACGTTGCCTTTCACCCACAGCATAATGGTGGTCACGTCCCCGATCGGCGACCAGGCGCCACCGCTGTTGGCCGCAATGATGATGATCCCGGCAAAGAGCCACCGCTCCTTGTAATTGCCGATGAGTTTGCGCAGCAGGGCGATCATCACGATAGCCGTGGTCAGGTTGTCGAGGATGGCCGACATGAAGAAAGTGATCGTTCCGATGATCCACAGCAGACGCTTTTTGCGGCGCGTCGTGATGCGGTTCGTGATGATGTTGAACCCTCCGTGCATGTCGATCAGCTCCACGATGGTCATGGCGCCGATCAGGAAAAAAAGGATTTCGGCAATGTCGCCCAGACTCTCGATGATCTGGACATGCTGCACGTAGTGTATTGCCTGTTGGTTCTGCGGCAGGGAGCCCAGCGAGGGATTCTCTTCGAGGAAAAAGGCAAAGTCTCGGGTGCCGACAACCGTCTCCGGCGCAATCAGCATGTAGATGATCCACGCGGCGGTGGCCGTAATCAGGGCCGTGGCGGCTTTATTGATCTTTAAGGGATGCTCCAGTGCAATGCAGAGGTAGCCGATGAGAAATAGGATGATCAGGGCGGTCAGCATAGGAGGGATGGCTTTGTACCTCGGCAAAAATAAGAAAAAATGCGGCCGCGGTTCCTATCCAGGAGCTGCGGCCGCATGAAAAAGGTGATGCCGGATTCCCGGTCAGTCGATCCTCAGAAATTCGTACCGCCCGTTGAATTGCAGGTCGATGTCGTGTTCTATGTTCTTGTCCCGGATTTCCACGTCGTAACCTCCGTCTTCCTTGTCGATCGAGGAGATGAAATAATTCGGGTAATTTTGCTTGACGTACTGCAATATCTTGCCGGGTACGGCCGATTCGGGCACGGCGTTGCGCTGGCAGTCGATCTGGATCCAGTTTCCGTTCTTGTCGAATTCCACTTCGCCTCCGCCGGCGAGCTTGACTTCGTATTTTTTGCCTGCGAACTTGTTTTCGAGGGTCACCTGATTGACTGTCAGGGTGGAGAAGTGTTTTTTCAGGAAAGTCTGTGCTGCGGCGGGCAGGTCGGAGACTTGCTTGATAACGGATCGGCCGTCGGCGCAGGCCGTGGTGTAAAAGAAGGTGCCGACGAGCAGGCTGAAGAGTAGTTTTTTCATAACCGATGAATCGTATTAAGGTTCGACGTAAAACGTAACGGAACCAAATGCAAAGATCGTGCAAATGGTCCCGTCGAGCCGGAAAATACCGGCCTTTTTTGTATATCTTTCTTTCCGCTCCCGCCCGAGAGCCATCGGAAAGATACGCATGCCCGTCCCGTTGTTGTAGATTACTGTTGTTCCAGCAACGAGAGCGCTTTATCCAGAATAGTGCGGTCGTCTAATGTGACAATCCCGCCATCCGGCCCCTGTTCGATATGCAGTCCCGACGGTTTCCCTTCGCCCGCTTGGTAATGCGTACCTCCGAAATAGTTGCGGACCGTGTCCACATCCAAGCCCAACTCGTCCGCAATGCGTTGCATGCTGCCGCTCGGCAGGCTGTCTTTGATCCGCCGCAGCTCGTTGAAAGTAATGGTATTCATAGGCGTTAGGTTTTTAAATTTTCTATAAAGTAACGCAATTTTTGCGTGATCTCAAAATCCCGACGACGAAATTCGGCCGAAAGGCGCAATTTATTTTTCTTCGATCAGTTTCCGCAGCGCGGCGGCGATCTGCGTGTTGTCCTGCCGTCCGTTGAACTTCTCGGACGAAGCGCCGATGGCAAAAACCGGGACATAGGTGGCCGTATGGCTCCCCGTCGTCCAGCCCGCACCCGCATGACGCGCCAACAGCTCCACCGCAGCCCCCGCCGTCCGTCCGGGGTGTTCGGCATAGGTCTTTTCCAACTGCGACCACTCTTGATCCGTGAGGACGACCTGTCCGCCGAATCCCATCCGTTCGCCCAGCAGCGTTTTGACCGCCTCCCAGCCGGATGCCGCTTCGATCGCCTCTTCGAGGTGCCCTTTCGAGCATTTTTGCGCCGCCAGCAGACCGAAATAGGTGTCGTACCCCAGGTTGTCGCGTCCCAGCGCCAGGCCGCCCGTCTCGTGGTCGGCCGTCACGACGATCAGCGTTTCGTCCGGGTGTTCGCGGTAGAAATCGAGAGCCGCGCCGATCGCCTCGTCAAAGTCCTTGACCTCCTGTACCAGCGTCGCCGCATCGTTGCTGTGGGCGGCCCAGTCGATCTGTCCGCCTTCGACCATCAGGAAGAAGCCTCGTTTGGCCCCTCCGTCCCGCATCAGGAAGTCGATCGAACGGCGCGTGATGGACGGCAGGGTCAGGTCGCCCGGCTGACGGTCGATGGCCAGCGGCAGGTTGGCCGGATTCGCCCCCTCGTTCTGCATCAGTACGACCCGTTTGCCGGAGAGCTCGCCGTCGCCGCGGACGATTTTATACCCTGCTTTCTCTAACGCATCGTACAGCGAAGGCTGCCGGCTCGGTTCGGGTTTCAGGAAGCCCGAACCGGCGTAAAGATCGAGCCCGGCAGCCGGCGCATCCATAGCGATTTCGTAGTACAGGTTCCGCTTCGGCTGATGGGCGTAGAAGCTGGCCGGTGTCGCGTGGTCGATACTCACCGAGGTGGCCACGCCGCTGCGCATCCCGTGTTCTTTCGCTGCCGCGGCGACGCTGTATATCGGTTCGGTACGGTCGGCATTCATGCCGATCGTGCCGACCGAGGTCTTCTGCCCCGTCGCCAAAGCTGTCCCGGCCGCCGCGGAGTCGGTCATGCGCCGGTTGGCGCACCAGGTGGTGACGAACCCCACCGCCGGGAACCGGGTGAAGCGGAGGGTGCCGAACCCGATGTCGTCGCCCTGTTCATCGGCCAGACAGGCTTCGGTCAGGGCCAAAGCATTGTGGCCCATGCCGTCGCCGATGAAGTAGAAGATGTATTTCGGTCGTTCGCCGGCCCGGCAAACGAGGCTGCCGACCAGCAAAAAGAGCAAGAGAAGCGTCTTTTTCATGGTTTAAATAGAGTTGTGGGTTAAAAAATTATCCAAAGATAACGATCCGGAATGAAATGCCGATGGTAAAAACGGACACAAAAATAGAGAGCGTTCCGGTTGTCGAACCGGAACGCTCCTGAAAACGGTTTCGGATGTTCCGAAGCCGGCTACTCTTCTTCTTTTATCAGATTGAATTTGGTCGAGATCTCTTTCTGCTCGATGGCCTGACGCAGGTTGAAACGCCGCCGTTGAGTGATGTAACCCGGCTTTTCGCAGGTCACTTCGATCTGTACGTCGCCCGAATTGTTGAATGTCAGCCCTTTGATGTCGAACGTTTCCGTCGTTTCATAAGGTGTCGAGCCGACATAGTTTTGGTTGGTGTTCTTCACGTCCGGCGTGGAGGAGACTACGCGGATCGAAATGTCGGCCCCTTTGGGCGCCGAGTCGATGTACCAGCGGATGACGGTCGATTCGAGCGCGGTGTTGCCGGCTCCGGTCACCTGTTTGTTCTTTTCGAGGCTCGGTGCGGCTGCCCGCTTGAGGAAAAAGGCGATCCGATCCCAATCGATGTCCCGAAGGGCATTGGCATAAGCCGTGTTCAAAGTCTGCGCTGCGACTGAAAAATTGCCGCGCATATTGGCCCGCCCCACGGCGACTACGCTGGGGTAGACCGTTTTGCCGTTCTGGTCGTGCACCGTGACATTCAGCTGTACGGTTCCCGACCAACCGACTCCCGACAGCAGGCTGAGGTTGAATTCGCGAATCGAAAGCGTCAGCAAATAATCGGTCGAGACATCGGCGTCAAGGTTGAAACCCATCGTCCGCATGTAGCGGCGCGTGCTCTCCGAGACGAACGAAACGACTTCGGGTGAAACGGTTACGTCCGGCAGGCTGGTGGCGCTGGCGTCGTATTTCTGCAAAACGCGGCTGTTGGCTCGTTCGTCGCGCACGTTCAGCCGGATACCATAGTCCAAATCCACGAACCGGTCGGCCTGGGCGTTCTCGATGAGTGCCAGATGCAATACTGCTATGGTCTGCAGCGAGGCTGCAGGTTGCTTCATCGTCCCGCAGGAAACCAACCCTGACAGGAGGATCGCATTTAAAATACAAATCGGAAATTTCATCGCTATCGATTGGTTTTCAGTTTGATGATTTTGGCAGTCACCGTAGTCTTATAAATGACTGTGTTTTTCCCGATCTGTTCGATATTGGTAGCGATGGTCGGTTCGATCAAGGCGTCGGCACCGTGTTCTTTGGCGATGTTGATGGCGCGATAGATAGCCAAACGACGGGCAAGTACTTCGGGCTGCGTCAGCGATTCGTTTTGTCCGACATAGTCGCTATGGAGATATCCAAGTCTCAGAATTCCTTGATGTTCGTAAGTGATCGTACCGAATTTTTTATTGACCGTACCTTGCAACGAGAACTCGTTGCTCTGGTCGGAAATCTGCGTCTTTTTCTTGGTTTCAGTAAAAGATATCGAAGCTTCGGCCGTGATGGTATTGAGTATCTCGTAGTCGCCGCGTTGGAGATTCAGGTCGCCCAACGGAGCAGTATTGATCGTGTTCACGGCACGGGGAATAACGACGCGCGGCGATCCGCACGAGGCGAAAAGAGCTGTGCAGGAGAGCAATACTAAAAATTTTTTCATGATTGTTTCTGTTTTGTTTGTCGATTCGATAAAACATTCGGAGTCCTCGTATTTCGGGTGACTGGGACAAACAAAAAGCGCGGACTCATTCACTCGATGTCGGATTCTGCGGTCTTCCACAACCTTGTCCCCGAAACAAAGGAATAAAGCCCACGCTGACAGAAACAGCATGGGCGTCCACTTTATTCCTTCGGGGACATTCTCGATTTTGTGGAAGTTTCAGAATCCCGAAATACAAGCTAACGCCTTTTATTTTA
>NZ_CANQYJ010000059.1 GCF_947628055.1 uncultured Rikenella sp. | reverse complement strand
GGTACCGTTCTCTTTGTGAACAAAGAGAACCAGAAAAACTTTCTGAGATGCTAACGCATCTCTTGAGCCTGCCGGATGCCCTTGGCTTTGATTTTCTTTGGGGTGTGAGCAATAGCGGGCACTTAGGTAAATAACGCTTTATGCCCGCTATTGCCACACCCCAAAGAAAACGCAATGCAAGAGGACTGCGGAGCCTAAGGAGTAGCGTAGCTATCTGAAAGTTTCTTTGGTTCTTTCTTTTCAAAGAAAGAACAGTCACTCACAGCAGGGTACAGATTAATCGAACAGATAAAGATACAGGATGACCATAGATCAGTTAGTGCAGCGGATAGAGAAGAGCGAAGCCGTGAGCGAGCTCGAGCGACGATACCCGAGAGAGAAGACATTGCGCATCAAAGGGATGGCCGGTTCGCTGCTCGCCATCGTCGCCGGGATCATTGCCCGGCGGAAAGGCGGCATACACCTGCTCGTGGCCGGCGACCGCGACGAAGCCTCCTACCTGTGCAACGACCTCACCAACCTGAACCCCACTCTGGCCACCGAGGGACAGATTCTGTTCTATCCCACCGCTTACCGCCGTTCCATACAGACCCAGCGCGAAGACCCCGCCGGGATCGTGCAGCGCACCGCCGTGCTGACCGCCCTGGCAACCAGTCGCGGCGCGGCCGAGAAACCGCTGCTGATATGCACCTATCCGGAAGCACTCGTCGAGAAAGTGGCCGACCGGGAACGGCTGGCCGAAAATATACTCCGGATAAAGAAAGGGCAGCGGATCGCGATGGACGAACTCGAAACGCAGCTGACCGACTATCGGTTCGAGCGAGTCGATTTCGTCGGTGAACCCGGTCAATATTCCAGACGAGGCGGCATTATCGACATCTTCTCATTCGGCGACAACAAACCCTACCGGATCGACTTTTTCGGCGACGACATCGAATCGATCCGCCTGTTCAACGTCGGCACCCAGCTCTCCACCGAGACGCGCGACGAAATCGAGATCGTGCCGAATCTCAAGAATCCGGAGCTGGCCGAGAAACGCGTCTCGTTGGCCGAATACATCGGCGGCGGGGATCAGGGCGAAGCGCCGGCCACCCTGTGGCTCGACAACCCCATCCAGCTGCTCGACAAACTCGACCGAATCCGGACCAAATTGCTCGGCGAGCTGCCCGATCCGGCCGAGATCGACACCCTCGTGACCAGCCGGAAACGGTTCGTGGCCGAGACGGACAGCTGGCGGTGGATCGCCCTCAACGTCCAGGCTCCGGAACGGCCGGCGGCGGGGGCCGATATAGACTTCGGCGCATCGCCCCAGCCGCAGTTCAACAAAAACTTCGAGCTGCTCGCCGCCGACATCCGGCGAGGGAACGAAGAGGGCCGGACGACCTATATCCTGACCGAAAACCGGGCCCAGATGGAACGGATCGAAAACGTCTTCGAGTCGGTGGGGCTGGAACCAGTGGGGTACGGGCATGTGCCGATCACGCTGCACGGCGGCTTCGTACTGCCGGCCTTGCAGCTGGCCCTGTACACCGACCACCAGATTTTCGACCGCTACCACCGCTACACCGTGCCGAACGAAATCGACCGGCGCGAAAGCATGACCATCGCCGAATTCAATGCCTTGCAGGTGGGGGACTTCGTGGTGCATATCGACCACGGAGTGGGGCGGTTCGGCGGTCTGGTGCGGAGCACGACCAACGGGGTGGTGCAGGAATTTATCAAATTAGTTTACAAGGATAACGACATTCTGTTCGTCAATGTCCATTCGCTGCACCGGATCAGTAAATACAAAGACAAGGACGCGCCGGAACCCAAAGTGCACAAGCTCGGATCGGGGGCTTGGCAGAAACTCAAGCAGACCACCAAGAACAAGGTCAAGGATATTGCGCGCGAGCTGATCGCGCTGTACGCCAAGCGGAAAGCGAGCGAGGGGTATGCCTTTTCGCCGGACGGCTTTTTGCAGCAGGAATTAGAGGCGTCGTTCCTGTACGAGGACACGCCCGACCAGCAGAGCGCCACGCAGGCCGTCAAGGAGGATATGGAGCAGCCTGTGCCGATGGATCGGCTGATCTGCGGCGACGTGGGGTTCGGGAAGACCGAGATCGCGATCCGGGCGGCGTTCAAGGCGGCTGCGGACGGGAAGCAGGTGGCGGTGCTGGTGCCGACCACGGTCTTGTCGTTGCAGCACTACCGGACTTTCTCGCGGCGGCTCAGGGACTTTCCGGTGCGGGTCGAAAACTTTTCCCGCGTCAAGACGGCGAAACAGACGCGCGAGATACTCGATGATTTGGCTGCGGGCAAGATCGACATCATTATCGGGACGCACAGGCTGCTGGGGAAGAATGTGCGGTTCAAGGATCTGGGGTTGCTCGTGATCGACGAGGAGCAGAAGTTCGGGGTGGCCAACAAGGAGAAGCTGCGGCATCTGAAAACCAATGTGGATACCTTGACCCTGACCGCGACGCCGATTCCGCGGACGCTCCAGTTTTCGCTGATGGGGGCGCGCGACATGTCGATCATCAACACCCCGCCGCCCAACCGGCAGCCGGTGGCGACGGAGGTGGACGTCTTCGACGAGGAGATCATCCGCGAGGCGATCGAAACAGAGTTGCAGCGCGGCGGACAGGTTTTCTTTTTGCACAACCGGGTGCAAACTTTGGGGCGGATGCGGGAGACGATCGAACGGCTCTGTCCGGGGGCGCGGGTGGCGGTAGGGCATGGGCAAATGCCGGCAGTGGAGCTGGAGAAGATCATGATGGATTTCATCTACGGTGAGTACGACGTGCTGCTGGCCACGACGATCATCGAGTCGGGGATCGACATCCCGAATGCCAATACCATTATCATCAACCAGGCGCATATGTTCGGTCTGTCGGACTTGCACCAGCTGCGGGGGCGCGTGGGGCGGACGAATCGCAAGGCGTACTGTTATCTGCTGATCCCGTCCGAGGAGGCGGTGACGTCGGATGCTTACCGGCGGCTGCGGGCGTTGGAGGAGTTTTCGGACTTGGGGAGCGGGTTCAATATCGCGATGCAGGATCTCGACATCCGGGGAGCGGGAAATATTCTGGGGGCGGAGCAGAGCGGTTTTATCGCGGACATCGGTTTCGAGACGTATCAGAAGATCATGGCGGAGGCGGTGGCGGAGCTGCGCGAGGAGCAGGGACTGGAACCGGACACGGCGGCGATCGACTGCGTGATCGAAACCGATTCGTCGGCTCATCTGCCGGACAGCTACATCGGTACGACGGCGGAGAAGATACGTCTCTACCGCGAGCTGGACGGCATCGGGACGGAGGAGGCTTTGCAGCAGTTCATCGAGCGGCTGACCGACCGTTTCGGCGAGCCTCCTGCGCCGGTGCAGGAGTTGTTCGAGGTGGTGAGGCTGCGGCGGGTGGCGCAGGCGGATGGCATCGAGCGCATTGTACTGAAAAACGGAGCGGCGACGCTTTATTTCGTGGCTGATGAGAAGTCGGCGTTCTACCGGGGCGATCGTTTTATGACCATTCTGAAGGCGGTGACGGCGGCTCCGAAAAGGTTCAAACTCAACCAATCGAACAATAAGTTATCTTTGTCGGTGAACGGGGTTCGTTCGGTGTCGGCTTTGCGCGAGACGTTGGAGGGGCTGACGGCGGCGTGCTGAGGTTTCTTTGGAAGGCTTTGTGCGGGGCGGCTTCGTCCGGCCTGAGTGGGGCACCCCACTCGGGGACGCCGTTTTATTGGAGTTTGCTTGGTCGGTTTGGGGCTCGGGTGGGGTAGTTCCGGCCTAAGCGATGCGCAGCGTCGCAAGCCGCCGGGAGCGGCTCCGGGCTGTCATAGTGAGATTGCCGACAACAGGGCAAAAACGTTTGCAAGAGTCTATAATTAATCCTACTTTTTCCTCAAGGCCTCGCAGCGCCTAATCAATCATTTCTGGAATCATAACTCGACATTGAAAAAAGCCCGGATTAAAGATCGCAAACCCAATCGGGAAAATATCGGAAGCCTTTTCAAACACAACCTCCATCCCATTTTTCACGCGCGAGACGACAAGTCGATTCCGCCTCCCGGTTCCCGAATGAAAACTTTTCGCGGCACCCGGTCTTGAAAAACAGAGAAAATCGGTATCTTTGGAGAAACAGTCCGGTTCGCCGGACACCGATAGTCGAACATTCATCTCTAACCATTATGAATCACATGGAAAAAATCAAAGGCCTTATCGACGCTCCTTTCACACCGTTCCACCCGAACGGAGACATCAACCTCGGCCCGATTTCGGCTTATGCCGCGATGCTCCGGAAAAACGGGCTGCAAGGAGTATTCATCAACGGCTCGTCGGGCGAAGGATATATGCTCACGGAAGAGGAACGGATGCAGCTGGCCGAAGCGTGGATGGCCGCAGCGCCGGAAGGATTCAAGGTCATCGTGCACGTGGGGAGCACCTGCGTGCGGCAGAGTTTCCACCTCGCAGAACATGCGCAGAAGATCGGCGCGTGGGGGA
Source organism: uncultured Rikenella sp. (assembly GCF_947628055.1). Lineage (GTDB taxonomy): Bacteria > Bacteroidota > Bacteroidia > Bacteroidales > Rikenellaceae > Rikenella. Next base: position 11,297 of record NZ_CANQYJ010000059.1, on the reverse strand, counting down.
TCGGCGCGATGGCGCCGCCGTTTCCGAAAATCGGACGGGTCGAAGAATTGGTCAAATACTGCGAAGAGATCGCAGCGGGGGCACCGAAGCTGCCATTCTATTTCTATCACATTCCGGCATTCAACGGAGCTTACCTCTCGATGGTCGAATTTCTGAAAGCGGTGGACGGACGGATCCCGAACTTCGCAGGGATCAAGTACACCTTTGAAAGCCTGTACGAATACAACCAGTGCCGGCTGTACAAAGACGGGAAATTCGACATGCTGCACGGGCAGGATGAAACCATTCTGCCTTGTTTGGCTATGGGCGGCGCACGAGGGGGGATCGGCGGCACGACGAACTACAACGGGCGCGAATTGGTGGGGATTATCGAAGCGTGGGAGGCGGGCGACTTGGAACTGGCGCGCGAACGGCAGAATTTCTCGCAGGCAGTCATCAACGTGATTTGCAATTACCGGGGGAATATCGTGGGAGGCAAGCGGATCATGAAACTGATCGGGCTGGACTTGGGGCCGAACCGTACCCCATTCCGCAATGTGACGCCGGAAGAAGAGACGGCCATGCGGAAAGAGCTGGAAGCAATCGATTTCTTTAACCGCTGCAATAAATTCTAAGCCTCGCGATGGACAAAAGGAAATACCTCAACTACTGGGCCGACCAATATCGGGCCGATTTGACCGAAAACATACTTCCTTTCTGGTTGGAACACGGGCTGGACAAGAAGCACGGAGGGATTTTCACCGCACTGGACCGGGACGGGACGCTGATGGACAGCGACAAGTCAGTTTGGTTCCAGGGACGGTTCGCATTCATCTGCTCGTTCGCCTGCAACCACATCGAACGGAATCCGCAGTGGCTCGCGGCGGCGAAAAGCACGCTGGACTTTATCGAACGACACTGTACGGACAGCGACGGACACATGTTCTTCGAGGTTACTGCGGACGGCACGCCTGTGCGCAAGCGGCGGTACCTCTTTTCGGAGTGCTTTGCCGCCATTGCCATGTCGGAATACTCGATTGCGTCGGGGGACACCTCTTACGGGAAGAAAGCGTTCGACCTGTTCAAACGGATTCAGCACATGAGTTCGACCCCCGGATTTTTGGAGCCCAAGTTCCGGGAAGGGTTTGTGGGAAAAGGTCATTCGCTCACGATGATCCTCATCAACACGGCTTCCAGAATACGCGAAGCCATCGGCGACGATCCGGTGCTGACGGAGCAGATCGACCGGTCGATCGCCGAGATACGGAAAGACTTCATGCACCCGGAGTTCAAGGCGGTGTTAGAGACCGTCGGGCCGAACGGCGAGTTTCTCGATTCGATGGCCGGGCGGATCATCAATCCGGGGCATTGCATCGAAACGGCGTGGTTCTTGTTAGAGGAGGCACGATACCGCGGGTGGGACAAGGCTTTGACCGAGACGGCCCTCACGATCCTCGACTGGTCGTGGGAATGGGGCTGGGACGACACCTATGGGGGGATCATCAACTTCCGCGACTGCAAAGGATTCCCGTCTCAGGACTACTCGCAGGACATGAAATTCTGGTGGCCGCAGACGGAGGCGATCATTGCGACGCTGTATGCCTATTTAGGCACCGGTGACGAACGGTACCTGCGGATGCACAGGGAGATCAGCGAATACACCTACGGGCACTTCCCCGATGTGCGGTACGGAGAGTGGTACGGCTACCTGCACCGCGACGGAACGGTAGCGCAGCCGGCCAAGGGGAATATGTTCAAAGGGCCGTTCCACATTCCGCGCATGATGATCAAATGCCATACGTTGTGCCATGAGATTCTCGACACCTTGGCTTAGGCTGACGCTCGTTCCGGCGATATTTTGCACCGCGTGCGGCTTTCTCGGCGGCAAAGAAGAGGCATGGGAGCAGCTGCAATCCATTCAGGGGGGGGCGGAAGGATATGCGTATGGCGTTTCGGCCCCGTTCATCGGGCAGCTGCCGGCGGGGGACGGCGGGGGGATCGTGGTGGCCGGCGGGTGCAACTTCCCGGACACTCCGGCGGCGGAGGGAGGGAAGAAACGGTACTATGCCGATATTTTCCGCTTAGACACCGCGACTTATGCGTGGCGTTCCGTGGGGCGGCTGGGGCAGCCGCTGGCTTACGGGGCGTCCGCATCTTCGCCGGAAGGGGTGATTTGCGCAGGGGGGACGGACACGCTCGGGCATCCGACCGACGGGACCTTTCTGCTCACCGGCGACGGTGTCCGTCGGCTGGCGCCGCTGCCGGTGGCGATGGACAACTGCGCGGGGGCATACTTGGACGGGCGGTTCTATGTGGCGGGGGATACGGCTTTCTGTATCTATGACTTCGCGACGGACGGTTGGCGGCGGGGGACTTTGTGGCCGGGAGGCGGACGGCGCGTGCAGCCGGTTCTGATTGCTCAGGCGGGGCGGGTGTGGCTTTTCGGCGGATATGATCCGGCGGGGCCGGAGTTCGTGGCCGGCGAAGGCTGCGTGTATGATCCGGCGACCGACAAGTGGGAGGCTGTGCCCGGGCCTGTCGATGGAGACGGGCTGCCGCTGCTGGCTGCGGGCGGCGCGGGGGTGGCATGGGGCGAAGACTCGATCGTTTGTTTCGGCGGGGTGAATGCCTCGGTCTTTACGGCGGCTCTGCAGCGGGGGCGGGCATTGGCTTCAGCGCCGAAGAACGACAGTCTACGGCAGGCGCAGCGGGAATACATGGAACACGAACCGGAATGGTATCGGTTCAACGATCGGATACTGGTTTTCAACACGACGACCCGTCGATGGTCGCTCTCCGATGCCGTTGCGTCGGAGTCGGCGCGGGCGGGAGCGGGCGCAGCGACGTTCGTCGGGGGGGATGGCGGGGGCGGCGTCGTGCTTTTCAACGGTGAGGTGAAACCGGGTATCCGGACGCCGGAAGTGTGGCGATGGTGTCCGCAGTGAGAGGCGGGGCCGCTCGGTGGCCGGGCAGTACAGAGGCAAAACTAATCATCCAACCTATACTTTTATGAAAAGAGCTTTCTTGAGCATAGCGGCACTCGCTGGGGGAGTGCTGTTCCCGTGCGGAGCGGCGCAAGCGCAGAGTTTCGGCGAGTGGCAGGACCCGGCGGTGAACCAGATCAACCGGGCGCCGATGCGCGCCTCCTACTTTGCCTACGAGACTGCCGACAAGGCTGCCCAAGGCGAGCCGGAACGTTCGGAACGTTATTTGTCATTGAACGGCAAGTGGCGATTCTTCTTCGTCGAGAACGCCGACCAGCGGCCCACCGATTTTTACAAGACCGACTACAACTCGGCGGGATGGGAGACCATTTCCGTGCCGGGGATCTGGCAGGTGAACGGCTACGGCGATCCGGTGTACATCAATCCGGGCTATCCGTGGAGCCATATCGAACGGCCTGTGCCGCCGCACATTCCGTCGCAGGACAACTACGTCGGTTCCTACATCCGGGAAGTAGTCGTGCCTGCGGAGTGGCGGGGCGATGCCGTCTATATTCACTTCGGATCGGTGACCTCGAACCTCTACCTGTGGGTGAACGGCCAATTCGTCGGGTACAGCGAGGACAGCAAGCTCGGAGCCGAGTTCGACCTCACGAAATACTTGGTGCCGGGGCGGGAGAACAAGATCGCCTTTCAGGTTTTTCGGTGGAGCGACGGGAGCTGGCTCGAAGACCAGGACTTCTGGCGGCTCAGCGGGGTGGCGAGAGGGATTTATCTGTATGCGAGGCCGCAGACCAGATTGGGGGATATTCGCGTCGTGACCGACCTCGACGAACAATACCGGGACGCCGTTCTGACGATCGACGCCGATGTGGTTCATGCGACGGGGGCGACCCGCGTCGATCTGGCTTTACTCTCTCCGGCAGGCGACACCATCGTGTCGGAGGAAGGGATTCGGCCCGGCAGGGGGGGAATGGTCAAAGCGGAGATTCCGGTTGCGAATCCGGACAAGTGGAGCGCGGAGACACCGACACTGTACCGGCTGCTCGTCACGGTCGGGAATGGGACGAATGCCGCGCGGGAATATATTCCGATCAACGTCGGATTCCGGAAGATCGAAGTGAAAAATTCGCAAGTATTAGTCAACGGGCAGCCGGTGCTGTTCAAGGGGGCCGACCGGCATGAAATCGACCCGACCTACGGCTATCACGTGCCGCGCGAGACGATGCTCCGGGACATCAAAACCCTCAAACGATTCAATTTCAACGCCGTGCGGACATCGCACTACCCGAACGACCCGTACTGGTACGAGCTGTGCGACCGCTACGGGATCTACCTGGTGGACGAGGCCAATATCGAGGCGCACGGGATGGGCTACGGCAAGGAGAACTTAGGGAGCGACCGGCGGTTCGAGCAGGCGCATATCGAGCGGGGGTCGCGGATGGCGATCCGGGACAAGAACCACCCGTCGGTGATCTTCTGGTCGATGGGGAACGAGTCGGGCGACGGACACAACTTCCGCAAGGAGTACGAGTGGATCAAAAGCTACGACCGGACGCGGCCGGTGCAGTACGAGCGGGCGATCTGGGACGCCGGGGATACGGCAGGGGCGCATTACAGCGACATCTGGTGTCCGATGTACACCCGGGTGGCCGAGATGGAGCGGCTGGGGCAGCACCTCGACAAGCGGGTGGACGGCAGGCCGGTGATCCTGTGCGAGTATGCCCATGCGATGGGGAACTCGCTCGGCGGGTTCGGAGACTATTGGGAGGTGATCCGCCGTTATCCGAACCTGCAGGGGGGATTCATCTGGGATTTCGTGGATCAGGCCTTGCGCGGGTATGACAAGGAGGGGAACATGATCTACACCTACGGGGGAGATTATGGGAAATATACCGTGTCGGACAACAATTTCAACTCCAACGGCCTGATCAATCCGGACCGGCAACCGAACCCGCACATGTACGAGGCGGGGTATGTGCAGCGGTCGATTCTGACCGCGCCGGTCGATTTGCAGCGGGGGATTGTGGAGGTCTACAACGAGAACTTCTTCATCGACCTCTCGCGGTACTATATGGTGTGGCGGCTGCGCGACAATGGGACTGTCGTGCGGCAGGGGATCGTCGCCGACTTGGAGGTCGCGCCGCAGCAGCGGGTGCAGATCGCGCTGCCGGGTTATTCGATTCCGGCTTCGGCGGCGGGGGAACTGTTGTTGGATGTGGAATATGTGCTGAAGGCGCAGGACGGGATACTGCCGGCGGGGACGGTGGTAGCTTACGACCAGATGACGGTGCGGCCGTACGGGGCTTGGAATGCGACGGTGGCGGCGATGCAGAACGTGCGGCCGGAGATCGTGCCGAACACGCGGGCGATTATTGTGGCGGCGGGCGATGTGCGAGCCTATTTCAACCGCTGGACGGGGCTGCTGACAGATTATACGGTAGACGGGACGGAGTTGATCGAGACGGGGTATGCGCTGAGGCCGATGTTCTGGCGCGCGCCGACGGACAATGATATGGGGGCGGGGCTGCAAAACCGTTTCGCGCTGTGGAAGAATCCGGAGATGCGCCTCAAATTGCTCAAAGATTCGACGCTGTCGGACGGGAATATATTGATTACGAGCGTGTTCGAGCTGCCGAAGCTGTTCGCGACCTTGACGATCGACTACACGATCAACGGGGCGGGCGAGATCGGGGTGCGGCAACGGCTGACGACCGATCCTGCTCAGGAAAAAATGCCGCATCTGTTCCGGTTCGGGATGGAACTGACCTTGCCCGAGGCGTTCCGGACGATCGACTTCTACGGCAGGGGGCCGTGGGAGAATTATATCGACCGGCAGGGGGCGGCAAAATTAGGCCGCTATACGCAATCGGTGGACGACCAGTACTGGGGCTATATCCGGCCGCAGGAGAGCGGGAACAAGAGCGACCTGCGGTGGTGGCGGCTGACGAACCGCGACGGAAACGGTATCGCGGTGGAATCGGATGCGCCGTTTGAGGCTTCGGCGCTGCCGTATGCGATGGAAGACTTGGATGACGGGATACGAAAGGATCAACGTCACTCAGGCTCTCTCCAAAAACGCGATTTCGTGACGCTCAATATCGCTTCGCGGCAGATGGGCCTCGGATGCGAGGACAGCTGGGGGGCGTGGCCGCTGCCGCAGTATTTGCTGCCGTATGGGGATTATGAATTCGATTTCGTGCTCCGACCGGTGATGCGGCGATGAACCGGGCCCGATTGGAGTGACGTATGATGCGGCAGGCCGGCGTTTTCGTGTCGGCCTGCGGTCTTTTCGGTGCCGCCGCCCGACAGCCGGGCGGCGAAAAAAAGGATGTCCTGGCCTTCAACCGATCTGCATGATCTATGCAAACGGGCCGGTCTGCGTGTAACGGGAGAGAAAATGAACAACGAAGAAAACATACGGCAACAGGTGCGGGAGAAAGTGTCCTTGCTGCCCGACAGCCCCGGCGTGTATCAGTTTCTCAACGCCGAAGGGACGATCATCTACGTCGGGAAAGCCAAGAACCTCAAGCGCCGCGTCAGCTCCTACTTCGTGTCGCGCGCCGACCACACCCGGAAAGTGCAGGTGATGGTACGCCAGATCGCCGACCTGCGGCACATCGTCGTGGGGAGCGAGGCGGACGCCTTATTGCTCGAAAACAACCTCATCAAAGAGCTCCAGCCCCGGTACAACATCCTGCTCAAGGACAGCAAGAGCTACCCGTGGATCGTCGTCCGGAACGAACCGTTCCCGAGGATCTTTTCGACCCGGAAATTCGTCAAAGACGGCTCCGCATACTTCGGGCCGTACTCTTCCATCACGATGCAGCGCGCCGTGCTGGAGCTGATCCGGGGGCTGTACCCGCTGCGGACGTGCAAACTCAACCTCAGCCCGCAGGCCATCGCCAAAGGAACCTACTCCGTCTGTTTGGAATACCATATCGGTAATTGCCGAGGGCCGTGCGTCGGGCTTCAGAGCGAGGAGGATTATGCCGAAAGCATCGCCGGCGCCAAGAATATCCTGCGGGGAGATTTGCGGCCGGCCGAAGAGTATTTCACCGCCGAGATGACCCGGTTAGCCGAGGGGCTGCACTTTGAACAGGCGGCGCAGGCGAAAGAGCGGCTCGAACGGTTGAAGGAGTACAGCAGCCGCTCGGTGATCGTCAGCGCCACACTGACCAATCTGGAGGTGGTCTATGTACTGAACGACGAAAGGGCTTCGTTCTGCAACCACATGCGGATCGTCCGGGGGGCGGTGGTGCACTCCTATACTTTTGAAATGCGGGGCCGGCTGGACGAAAGCCCGGACGAGCTGCTGGCCTTTGCGCTGGGGCAGATTTTCGCGGCGGCGCGGGATGAAGGAACGCCCTTACCGCGGGAGGTGATCGTGCCGATGCTGCCCGACGCGGGGCTGTTTCCGACCGTGCGTTTCACCGTGCCGCAGCGGGGCGACAAGTTGGAACTGCTGCGGCTGGCCGAGAAAAACTGCAAGCTGGCCCGGCTCGAAAAGTTCAAGCAGATCGAACGCACCGACCCCGACCGGCATACGGACCGAATCATGGCCCAGATGCAGAAAGACCTGAGGCTGCCGGTCGAGCCGCGGTATATCGAGTGTTTCGACAACTCGAACATTCAGGGGACGAATCCGGTGGCCTCGTGCGTGGTGTTCCGCGACGGGCGGCCCAGCAAGAAAGACTACCGCCATTTCAACATCAAGACGGTGGTCGGGGCCAACGACTTCGCCTCAATGGAAGAGGTGCTGGGGCGGCGCTACGGGCGGCTGCTGGAAGAAGGGCAACCGCTGCCGGATTTGATCGTGATCGACGGGGGAAAAGGGCAGCTGTCGTTCGCCCTGACCGCGCTGGAGAAGTTGGGGCTGCGCGGGAAAGTTTCGGTCGTCGGGCTGGCCAAGCGGATGGAGGAGGTCTATTATCCGGGCGACCCGTTTCCGCACTATCTGGACAAGACCGGCGAGTCGCTGCGCATCCTGATGCACATTCGCGACGAGGCGCACCGCTTCGGAATCACGTTCCACCGCCAGAAGCGGTCGATCAACTTCCTGAAGTCGGAGTTGGAGGGGGTGCCTGGATTGGGCCGCACGTCGATCGACCGGCTGCTCAAGCGTTACCGGACGCTGGCGCGCATGGCGCGCACGCCGGAAGCGGAGATAGCGGAACTGATCGGGGCGCAGCGGGCGCGGGCGCTGCGGGACTACCTGACGGCAAAAAACGCCGCGGCGACCGGCAAGCCCGAACTTGCCGAAGAACCTGTTGCAAACTCAACGGCCGAGTAGTTCGTCGATCTTTTCGATCAAAGCCTTCTCATTCGACGGTCGCAGGTCGTCCGTATCCGCCACCCTCCTGCCCGACCGGTCGAACAAGAGAAAAAATCCGCTGCCGTTCCAATATTTCTGCAGCAACGCCTGTATCTGGGGCAACGTCAGTTCGTAATGCACCGTATGTTCGCCTATAAGACCATATTCGGCGATGGTATTTCGCCATTTTAGCGGAGCCTGACCGTCCGAGACGAAGATAAATCGGATGGCTGCGTTTTTGTACTTCTCGCGGATAGTCGGTATGTGCCGTAGCTCTTTGTCGAACTCGGGCATGCCCGGCTCCATGAAAATCATATAAACCGCCCGCCCCGCATAAGGCCGCAATATCGCGGCAAGAATGGAGTCCGGTTGCGACAGCGTGCTGTCGATCTCCCCTTTCGGAATCTCCAGTGCCGCGTTCCGTTCGGCCAGCATCCGGTATCGGTCGTTCAATCCCCGCAGCGTATCCCGCAGAAACGGCGCCCCGCAGAGTACGCTGTCGATCAAGGCCATCGCCTCCTCGGAAAAGACTTCTTCATTCGCCGACCACAGTTTTGCCAATCCCTGTGCGAAAGCGATGTCATGGTTTAATCCTCCCGCCGGAACCATCGTGTCCGCGATGATGATGGCTTGTTGCACGAACTTTTCCGAGTTCATGGCCTGATAGATCGAATCGATACGCGAGTGATTGCGTTCCATGAAATCTTCCCATCGTTTCGGATCGCGGGAACTGAAGTAAGGAGCATACAAATATGTCTCCCGATCTTTGTCCCGAAATCCCGCCAAATCCGCTACATGCATCAGTGTGTAACTCCGCCAAAGGAAGAGAAACGAATAGAGCAGCGCGTGATTGGCAGAGTAGAAAAAAAGCTCCGGATCGGAGTAATCCACCCACGAGTCCGGCAGGTAATAGCGGTACTGAAGACCCAGGTAAGGATGTTTGTCCGGCATCAAAGCGATTTCGGAAATCGTCGCGAATTTGATGGCGGAACGAATCGCCTGTTGCGTTTTGCACGAAAGATTATGTTCGTAGCAATAGTTTGCAGTTGCAATCAGGGCGATATTACGAGCTGATATATGCACGAACCGCCAGCTCATCGCATCGTCGATGCGTTCGTCCGGATCGCTCTCCGACAGGAATTGCCGGATGACCGATCCCGAATAGTGCGCATCCAACTCCTGATTGACGCGGGCATTGTCGCCCATAAACAAGTGGCGTTCCCCCTCGCTGCTGTAAGCGATGAAAATCCGGTCGCCCGGCCCGGCGGCCACATTGGTGCCGACGATGTGTATCTGTTCGTGGGTAGACGGGATGCTGACGCTGAACCGCCCCAGCGAATCCGTGTTCATCGGCGTATTGGGATTGTCGAACCCGAACAAGGCTGGAGACCAGTAATGGTAAACCGCATCGCCCGGTTTGTACCCCACGATGAAGCCTTCAACCCGGATGCTGTCGTTCACCCACGGAGCGGAGCGGAACGGGACGGTGTCCGGCGGCGCAGTGAAAGGCAGTCGGGCCGTCGCGAGGCTTTCGTGCCGCAGAACGCAGCGTGTCTTTCCCTCCCGCATGACCAAAGTGCTGTCGTTCAGCAGCTCGAGCCGCAGCTTCCGTGTGTCGCCACCGTCGCGGATCAGCCGGGCGGTGGCTGTCCGCCCCTTGCCGCTCCACGTGCCGTAGTCCCAGAACGAGGCGTCGAGTACGGCGAAGTCGTTCTGCAAACTCAACGCCCAAAGGCGGGTCGTGGTGTCGATCCAGTTCCCCCGAAAGGCGTCAGGAACTGGGCGCCCCGCGGCCTGCGACGAAACAGCGCAACCGCCGGCGAGGGCAAGCAGGATAAGGAAAATCGGCAGCTTTTTCATAGAGTATAAGAATTACCTATAAAGGTAGATTTTATTGTGCGTGTTCAGTATAGAACTGTTCTCTTTGTGAACAAAGAGAACCAGAAAAACTTTCTGAGATGCTAACGCATCTCTTGAGCCTGCCGGGTACCCTTGTCTTCGATTTGTCGGGGTGCGGGGAATCGGGCCGACATCATGAGGTTTAACCTTTATCGGCCCGATTCCCGCGCCCCGAACCAATGCAAAGAAAGAGGACTGCGGAGCCTAAGGAGTAGCGCAGCTATCTCAAAAGTTCTTTGCGTCGCTTTCTTTCAAGAAAGCGACAGTCCCATACGGCACCATGCTAAATAAACCTACTGTTTATTGTCTTAGCGTCTTCATCCGTCAGGCGAATAAGTCGAAGATCGTTGCCGGCGGGACAAGATGGACGGTCTGGATGCCCAACTCCGCCGCCGCATCGGTATTGGGCTGATTGTCGTCGATGAACAACGTCTCCCCCGCCGCGATCCCCGCCTCCCGCAACACCGTGCGGTAGATTGCAGGATCGGGTTTGCGCAGGTGCATGACATCCGAATAGAAACAGCGGTCGAAATAGCTTTCAAACGGCCGCCCCGCCGGATTCTCGCGGTCGAACTTGCGGATGAAGTATTCCCGGTGAGGCCGGTTGGTATTGCTGAGCAGAAAAACTTTGTAGCCGCTTTCACGCAGCCGGTCGAGCAGCCCGAACCTCCGCCAGTCATAGTCTAATAGTAGCGCATTCCAGGCGTTGAGCAGCTGTTCGCGCGTCGGCACAGGAAGCCCCCCGGCCGCACAGCTTTGCAGGCGGGCGACGAACGCCTCCTCGGAAACAGTGCCGAGTTCGAGATCGAGAAAAATGCCGGTGTTCTGCGGATGAATCTCGGCCGGGTTCAATCCGGCGAGGCCAAGCCGCCGGAATGCCTCGACCGTGCGGCGGATGTCGATGTCGAGCAGCACGCCGCCGAAGTCGAAAATGAGATTGCGGATGCCGGAGGCTATGGCAGGTTTGAGTTGCATAACGGTCAGAATCTGTGTTCCGGAATGGGGACGGAGCGTCCCCGTAATTTGGATATTCCCCCGTAAAAATATATTTTTGCAGTCACATTCTCAAATCCCGTTCCCTCGGGACGGACGAGAGGGGCCTATAGCTCAGTTGGTTAGTAGCACCTGACTCATAATCAGGGGGTCGCTGGTTCAAGCCCAGC
>NZ_CANQYJ010000058.1 GCF_947628055.1 uncultured Rikenella sp. | reverse complement strand
GGGTGGCCATCGGTTCGGACGAGGTGCAGATCTGGACGGACATCGACGGGATGCACAACAACGATCCGCGGGTGGTGGACAAGACCTTCCCGATCCGCCGGATGAGTTTCGACGAGGCGGCCGAGCTGGCCTATTTCGGGGCGAAGATTCTCCACCCGGCGACGATCCAGCCTTGCAAGGAGGCGGGGATCAACGTGCGGCTCAAGAACAGCATGGAGCCGCAGGCCGAAGGAACGCTGATCTCGGATGCCGAAGATAATGCGATGGATTTTCATGCGATTGCGGCCAAAGACGGGATTACGGTGGTGCGGATCGCGTCGGCGCGGATGCTGATGGCCTACGGGTTCCTGCGCAAGGTGTTCGAGGTGTTCGAGAAGTACCGCACGCCGGTGGACATGATTACCACGTCGGAGGTCGAGGTCTCGCTGACCATCGACTGCACCGGCCATCTGGAGGAGATCATCCGCGAACTCAAACCGTTCTGCACCGTCGAGATCGACCGGGAGAATACGATCGTCTGCATCGTGGGCTGCATCGACGAGCGGCATGCGGGGCTGGCGGCGCGTATTTTCGACGGCATCCGGCAGGTGCCGATCAAAATGATTTCTTACGGAGCCAACCACCGGAGCATGGCGATCTTGGTTTCCACGGAGCATAAAAAGCAGGCGTTGCAGGCGCTGAACGACCACCTGTTCGACTGCGGGTGCGGGAAATAAATTTTTTATTGTCGTTTTCCGCGTCAGCGGCCTCCCTCTGCGAAGACCCGCTCTCCGTTCTTTTCGCAGGCTGCGGAGAGAGCCAGATTGATCAATGAATTGACTTATGCCGAAATACACCGTAACACCCGGCACCCTGGTGCCCTCTACTCCTTTTTATTACTACGACTTCGACCTGCTGCGGCGGACACTGGACGCTGCGACGACCGAGGCGGCGAAATACGGCTACCACATCCATTATGCGATGAAAGCCAATGTCGAACCGCGGATTCTGCGTGAGATACAGTGCGCCGGGTTAGGGGCGGATTGTGTGAGCGGATACGAAGTACAGTGCGCCGTGGAGAACGGATTCCCGCCGGAGAAGATCGTCTTCGCGGGCGTGGGCAAAAGCGACCGCGAGATCGAGGGGGCGATCCGGGCGGGGATTTTCGCTTTCAACTGCGAGTCGCTGCAGGAGTTGGAGGTGATCGACGCGTTGGCGGCCCGATTGGGGCGGAGGGTGAATATTGCCTTGCGGATCAATCCGAACGTGCGGCCGGAGACGCACAAGTATATCTCGACGGGACAGGCGGAGAGCAAGTTCGGAATTTCATACACTGAAATCGATCAGGCTCTGGGCAAATTGCACAGCTTGAACCATATCCGGATCGTGGGGCTGCATTTCCATATCGGGTCGCAGATACGGAACCTCTCGTCGTTCGCGGAGTTGGCGGGGCGGGTCAATGAGATTGCGGCGTGGTTCGCTTCGAGAGGGGTCGAACTGGAACACTTGAATATGGGGGGAGGATTGGGAATCGATTACGAGGATCCGGATGCGGAGCCGGTGCCGGATTTTGCGGGCTATTTCCGGACGTTCCACGAGCATCTGCGGGTTGCGCCGGGGCAGACGGTGCATTTCGAGCTGGGACGTTCGATCGTGGCGCAGTGCGGGGAGCTGATCACGCGGGTGCTGTACACGAAAACCACGGCGGGCGGGGCGAATTTCGCTATTACGGATGCGGGGATGACGGAGTTGATCCGGCCGGCGCTGTATGGGGCGCACCATCGGATCGAGAATCTTACTGCGGGGACTGAAGAGCGGGCGATGGGTTTGTATTCGATTGCGGGGCCGATCTGCGAGTCGTCGGATGTCTTTGCCCGGGACATCGAGTTTCCGGAGTCGCGGCGGGGGGATGTGCTGTCGATCCGTTCGACGGGGGCTTACGGGAGTATCATGGCTTCTAATTACAATATGCGGCCGATCGCACCGAGCCGGTTCAGCGACAAATTAAATTAAAGGCTGAACCCGAACGAAACCCGCTTGTAAAAACCGTTGATTTTACAACTGGGCCGTCTCGACCCTGAATGGAGTGAGTGGCGAGGAAGCCGGAAAGAAAAACAAGCGAAGTATATAGAGAGAACTGTTCTCTCAAACCGGGTGGTGGTTAAACGACAAGGACTTGCTCCCGCGCGATTGGTTGATCCGCCGCCGGCCTTCGTACCCAGGCGCGAGGCCGGAAACGCAGAGCTTTGAATCCGGTTAAGTTTCGGTATCGCCGGCCTGCATCTGCAACTACCGGCGGCATTCCCGTCCGATGTACAGAACGATAACGTAACGCGTCGAGTAATTATTCCCCTATAAGAAAAATCGGGTCGTCTTCGGAAAATTCCGAAGACGACCCGATTTTTCAGGACAGGATAAAATCCCGGGCCGGGAATACCGGACGGTCTACATCATGCCGCCCATTCCTCCCATCCCGCCCGGCACCGCCGGAGCCGGATTTTCCTCCTTGATGTCGGCCAGCACGCATTCCGTGGTCAGGAACATCGAAGCCACCGAAGCGGCGTTTTCGAGTGCCACCCGTGCCACTTTCGTCGGGTCGATGATCCCGGCCTTGAACATATCTTCGTACACATCCGTGCGTGCATTGTATCCGAACGCGCCTGTCCCCTCTTTCACCTTGTTGACCACCACGGAGCCTTCGCCGCCCGCATTGGCCACGATCTGGCGCAACGGTTCTTCGATGGCCCGTTTCACGATATGGATACCCGTCGTTTCATCCTCGTTGTCTCCTTTGAGCTTTTCGAGTGCTTTCGTAGCCCGGATATAGGCCACGCCGCCGCCCGGGATGATCCCTTCGGCCACCGCTGCACGGGTCGCAGCCAGTGCATCGTCCACCCGGTCTTTCTTTTCTTTCATTTCCACTTCGGTAGCCGCCCCCACATAGAGCACCGCTACCCCGCCTGCCAGTTTTGCCAACCGTTCCTGCAGCTTTTCCTTGTCGTAGTCCGAGGTCGAGGCTTCGATCTGTTTCCGAATCTGCGCCACCCGGTTTTTGATCGCATCTTTCTTGCCGGCGCCATTGACAATCGTGGTGTTTTCTTTGGTCAGGGTTACCTTTTCTGCCGACCCGAGCATGTCGATCGTGGCGGCATCCAATTTCAACCCGGTTTCTTCGCTGATCACCGTCCCGCCGGTCAGGATGGCGATGTCCTGCAGCATTTCCTTGCGCCGATCGCCGAAGCCCGGAGCTTTCACTGCCGCAATCTTCAACGTCCCCCGCAATTTATTGAGAACCAAAGAAGAAAGCGCTTCGCCATCGACATCCTCGGCCACCACGAGCAAGGCCCGGCCGCTCTGTGCCACCGGTTCCAGCACCGGCAGCAGCTCTTTCATGGTCGAGATTTTCTTGTCGGTGATCAGGATATACGGCTTTTCCAGATCGGCTTCCATCTTTTCAGGGTCGGTGATGAAGTAGGGCGAAATATACCCGCGGTCGAACTGCATCCCTTCCACTACATCCACGTGCGTTTCCGTCCCTTTGGCTTCTTCGACGGTAATGACTCCTTCTTTCTTGACTTTCCCCATCGCTTCGGCGATCAGTTTCCCGATCGTGGAGTCGTTGTTGGCCGAAATAGTCCCTACCTGTTCGATCTTGCTGATGTCGTCGCCCACTTTCTGGCTCTGCTTTTGCAGGTCGGCCACTACGGCTGCGACTGCTTTGTCGATCCCGCGCTTGAGGTCCATCGGATTGGCGCCGGCGGTCACGTTCTTGATCCCGGTGGTAATGATGGCTTGTGCCAATACGGTCGCGGTGGTCGTCCCGTCCCCTGCGTCGTCGTTGGTCTTCGAGGCGACTTCCTTGACTAACTGTGCCCCCATATTGGCCACGTTGTCTTCGAGTTCCACTTCTTTGGCTACGGTCACGCCGTCCTTGGTCACTTGAGGTGCGCCGAATTTCTTGTCGATCAGCACGTTGCGCCCTTTCGGCCCTAAGGTTACTTTCACTGCGTTGGCCAATGCGTCTACTCCGCCTTTGAGCTGTTCTCTTGCGTCGGTGTCGAATATAATCTGTTTTGCCATGATATTTTTTTGTTTTTTTATCGTTCGTTTATTCTCCGCTTTAGTTGGAGGCAACCGTACCTTTTCTGAAGAAAAGGTACCCAAAAGACTTTCAGATAGCTGCGCTACTCCTTACGCTCCGCAGTCCTCTTTCTTTGAACTCTGTTTTTGTGTCGGGACTTTCCAATGCGGCGCGCATAAGGTAATGCAATCATTAGCGCGCCCATTGAGAAAGCCCGACACAAAACAAAACATTCAAGAACCGGGTACCCGGCAGGTTCAAGAGATGCGTAAGCATCTCAGAAAGTTTTTCTGGTTCTCTTTGTTCACAAAGAGAACAGTTCACTCCGGTCAGGCTGAGAAAAAAACGAACGATGAAATTCAATCAAAAGTTAGTTATGGTAAAGAGACAAAGCGATCAGATGATTGCGAGAATATCGTTTTGTTTCATGATGAGGTAATCCTTGCCATCGACCGTGATTTCCGTTCCGGCATACTTGCCATACAGCACCTGGTCGCCATTCTTGACCTCCATCTTGACCTCGTCCGTACCCGGCCCCACTGCCACGACAGTACCAGCCAGCGGTTTTTCCTTGGCCGTGTCAGGAATGAAAAGTCCCGAAGCGGTTTTCTCTTCAGCCGGTTTCGGCTCGATCACAACACGATCTGCTAACGGTTTGATTTTCATAATTCGTAAAGTTTTTATGTTTTGAATGTTCGTAAAATCGAATTGCGGTTGCAGGACGCATCATATTCTGTGCCAAACGCCGGCCGGGGTCTTTTTATGCCAAAATGACAGCCCGGAGGCTGTCATTTTGAACATGACGGGTGACACGAAAGGCCGGTTCAATGTTTTCTGCGGCTATGATCGCGCGGTTTGGCATAAATACCGCGGCCGCCGCCCCGCTTGTTATAGCCCCCGCGCCCCCCTTTGTCGCCACCCCCGCGGCGGTATTCCCGCGGTCGGTCGGGAACGGCATTCGGGCTCCGGTCGCTGCGCTTGCTCGCCTCTTTGGCGATCTTCACCAGCGGCCGGTCGTCGTTGGCCAGCTCGCGCATCGAGTTGAGCTTCTTCATCGCCGCTTCCGCATCCTGGAACGGAATCGTGGCAAACGAAAAGTCATCCATGCACTTCACATCGTCGATCTTTTGCTGCGGAATGCCGCATTCGCGGTTCAACAGCTCGACGATCATTTTCGGACGATAGCCGTCGCTCTTGCCCAAGCCGATGAAGAGCCGCGACGTTCCGCGCCGATCCACATCAATTCGCCGGATTTCCGGATAATTACTTTCGTCCAGTTCATTCTTGAACGCCAGCCGCATCAGCGCCGCCAAAGCGACCTCGGGATCGAGCTCGGAGAGCAGCTCCCGCGCGATCCCGTCGTAATGCGTATAGGATTCCTCTTCGACGATCTCCGCCAAGTCGTCCTTGATTTTGAGTTTCTTCATCTCCACGATGTCGTGCGCCGTGGGCAGCGTCTCCTTGCGAATCGAAGCCTTCACCTGCCTCTGCATGAACAGGAACTGCCGGTTTTCGGCCGGCGAGATGAACGTGATCGCCGTTCCTTCGTGCCCCGCCCGCCCGGTGCGCCCGATGCGGTGCACGTATGATTCCGGATCCTGCGGCAGCGAGTAGTTGATGACATGCGTCAGGTTCGACACGTCGATCCCGCGCGCCGCCACGTCGGTGGCCACCAGGATATTGACCTGTTTTTTCTTGAATTTGCGGAGTATCTTCTCGCGCTGCGCCTGCGACACGTCGCCGTGCAGCCCCTCGGCCGCATAGCCCCGTTCCAGCAGGTTGCTCGCCAGCTGATCCACCGCCACTTTGGTGCGGCAGAAAACAATGCCGTAGAAATCGTTTTCGACGTCGATGATGCGGGTCAGCGCGTCGAACTTATCGCTCTCGCGCACCTCGAAATAGATCTGGTCGGTCAAGTCGGCAGTCACCTGCTTGTTCTCGACTTTCAAAATCTCGACATCGCGCATGTATTTTTTCGACAACCCGGCGATCCGCTCCGGCATGGTGGCCGAGAAGAGGAATATGCGCCGCTCGTCCGGCGCATAGCTCAGGATTTCGTCCACGTCGTCGATAAAGCCCATGTCGAGCATCTCGTCGGCCTCGTCCAGCACCAGCCATTTTAGGCCCGAGAGGTCGAGGGTCTCGCGCCGCAGGTGGTCGAGGATGCGTCCCGGAGTTCCCACCACGACATCCACGCCGCTGCGCAGCCGCCGCAGCTGCTCGTTCATGGCGGCCCCTCCGTAAATCGGGGTCACTCGCAAATCCCCTTTGCGGAACGACTGGATCTCGTCGTTGACCTGGATGGCCAGTTCGCGGGTCGGGGTCAGAACCAGTGCCTGCACGCTTTTCTTTTCCGGCACGAGCAGTTCCACGATCGGCAGGCCGAATGCGGCGGTTTTGCCGGTTCCGGTCTGTGCCTGAGCGATAATGTCGTTGTGGTTTCGGAGCATCACCGGAATGGTGAGCCGCTGGATGGGCGACGGGGTCTCGAAACCTTTGGCCGCCAATGCTTCGAGCGTACGGTCGGAAAGACCGAGCGCCTTGAATTCTTCTAAGATCATTCTTGTTTCCTGAATCTGTTAATTTTCGTGCAGTGCCGCACTTGCCCGCCCGTGCGCATCGCGCGCCTGGCCTTTCCCCATAAACACGGACGAGGCCGGATGGCAAACGGTGAAACCATCCAAACTTTTCCAGCCATCGAAAATCCGAACAGTTTCAAAAACGGGGCAAAGGTACGCTAATTATTCGTACTTCCACCCCGGATACTCTTTTTAACAACGAAACGGTTCTTGCCCTTCGGGACAAGAACCGCCGCCCGGCCGCGGCCCTTGGAACGGAAAAAATAAAGACCGGTCACCCCCAGATGAAGGTACAGAATACTGCCCCCTCTCCGCCTGGGGGCGGTTTTGGTTCAATAATTGCATTTAGGGGAACGCGAAAGGTATGTATGATAATGAATCTAATGTAAGAAATTATGGAAAACGGAGTGATGATGCAGTATTTCGAATGGAATCTGCCCAATGACGGAAAATTATGGAAGAAACTGAAAGAAGATGCCCGTCACCTGCGCGACATCGGGGTGACGGCCGTATGGATTCCGCCGGCATACAAAGCCGACGAGCAGGCGGACGAGGGTTATGCGACTTACGACCTGTACGACCTCGGAGAATTCAATCAGAAAGGCACCGTCCGCACCAAGTACGGCACCAAGCAGGAGCTGCAGGAAGCCATCGGGGAGCTGCACAAGAACGGTATCCAGGTCTATCTGGACGCGGTGATGAACCACAAATGCGGTGCCGACTACAAAGAGAGATTCCCGGTCGTGGAGGTCGATTCCGGCGACCGGACAAAGACCACAGGCGACACATTCGAGGTCGAGGCTTACACCGGTTACGACTTCAAAGGCCGTAACGACAAATATTCCGACTTCAAATACCACTGGTACCACTTTTCGGGGATCAGCCTGCCGCAGAATCCGGATCAGGTCGACCACATCTACCGGATCGTGGGCGAAGGGAAGTCATGGAGCGAGGGGGTGGACGGCGAGAACGGCAATTACGACTACCTGTTGGGCAACGACCTCGATCTGGACCACCCGGAGGTGATTCAAGACCTGCTCCACTGGGGCATGTGGGTGGCCGAGGAGCTGGATCTGGACGGAGTGAGGCTCGACGCGATCAAACACATGAAAGGCCTGTTCATCAAACAGTTTCTCGAAACGGTGCGGGCCAGCCGCAAAGGGCGGTTCTTCGCCGTGGGCGAATACTGGAACAACGACTTCGATGCGCTGGAGAACTACCTCAACGGGGTGGGTAAAGAATTGAATCTTTTCGACGTGCCGCTGCACTTCAAGCTCCATCAGGCCTCCCAGGAAGGCCGCGACTTCGACTTGACGAACATGCCGGACGACACGCTGGTGTCCCGCTATCCGATGAACGCCGTGACCTTCGTGGACAACCACGACTCGCAGCACGGCAGCTCGCTGGAATCCCAGGTCAAGGACTGGTTCAAGCCGCTGGCTTACGGACTGATCCTGTTGATGGAAAAGGGATACCCCTGCGTTTTCTACGGCGACTATTACGGCGTCGGGGGCAAAGAGTCGCCCCACCGGCTGATCCTCGACATCCTGCTCGACGCCCGGCGCAGGTATGCCTACGGACAGCAGGATTACTATTTCGACCACCCGAACACCGTGGGCCTGGTTCGCCGGGGCGACGACGAGCATCCCGGCTCGGGGCTGGCGCTGCTGCTCTCCAACGGCGAGGACGGCGAGAAAGAGATGTTCGTCGGCGAAGAGCGCCAGGGAGAGATATGGCACGAAATCACGGGCAGCATCGACGAGCCGGTGACCATCGGCGAGGACGGGAAAGCGCTGTTCCGCGTGCAAGGCGGCAAAATGGCCGTCTGGGTCAAGAAACCGGACGGGGCTGCGGAATAGATTTGCCGCGAAAAGCGGAATGGATTCGCCGCGAAAAAGCGAAAAAACGAAGGGGGAGGCGTGCGATACGCCTTCCCCCTTCGTTTCTAACCCCGGGCTGCTTATCCGAGCCGGCAGACGACCGCCTCGAACGGCCGCAGTGCAATCCCGTCGCTGGAGTCGGTTCCGTTTCCCGGCCGGAACCGCCGCCGCCGAATCTCCCGGGGCGTTTTTCAAAAAAAGAGATTATTTTTCGGCCCCGGGAAAAGTTTGGTACACCCTTTGCGATAGACGTTACCGCCAACTTATTATCAACTTAATATTTTTTAAATTATGAAAAAAGTATTTTTAGCTCTGGCTTTCGCAGCCGGAACCCTCTTCGCCACCGCTGCTCCGCAGAACGTTTCGTTGGACAAGCTGCCGCAGAACTCTCAGGAACTGCTTAAGAGCGACTTCTCGAAAGAAGCGGTGAAAAACATCCACATGGATCGCGAATCGTCCTGGGACAAATATACAGTCTACTTCACCAGCGGCAATACGGTCTCGTTTGCAGGCGGCAGCGGAGACTGGTCGAAAATCGACATGAAAGTGGGTTCGGTTCCGTCGAACTTGATTCCGGTGAAAATCAATTCCAATGTGAAAAACAACTATCCGGGCAATCTGATCAAAATGATCATGAAGACCAACGACGGCTACCAGGTAAAACTCTCGGGCGGCGTGACGGTCATGTACGACCAGGACGGCAATGTAGCTATGGCGACTCGCTAAGGGCTGCGGTTCCCGATATGAAGAGGTCAGGAATTCCTGACCTCTTTTTTTATTGCCGGATCCGTTGTTTCCGGCAAAGACAGAAAACCGTTCAGAAGTTTTCGATTTTCAGCCGGTTCCCTATTCATAGGGATAGCGAGGGCGGCTTATCCCCACAAAAGGGGATAGCTCCGAGACCGGGAACCCGCTAAATTTGCCGACCTCAAAGCAAGAATCCCGCACTTTACGCCTGCCCGGGCGATTGGAAAAGGTTCTTATCTTTACGTTCCGTCTAAGATAAGATACGCCTCGGCGATCCAAACTTGTTCGATTGCTCCCGGCGCCGGACACAGATTTCGGCACAGCGGCCGGTGGGGGTATCTCCACGGGAAGTGCGAATTACTCCATCTTCGGCAACGCGAAGCGCAGGATACGCTGGTCGCTGGTTTCCGGATCGATCAATGCTGCATATAGAAATTGATCCTGAGGATCCGTACCGATCATGGCCACAGGAACGTCCAAAATAAATCGCCGCACCGGATTACCTTCCCAGTCATACACCCATATCTCATCGGAATAGGTGGCTGGATATCCTTTGTATTCGAGGATATGCCCGAAATCTCCATATTTGATCAAATGCTTGAACAGATAAATATAATCTTCTGTGACAGCGGCCAGAAACCCCATCGAATTCTCATCGTCGTACCGGATATTGATCCCGTCCTCCCTGAGCGTAAAAGTCGGAGGGGTATTGAGTATACTTTTCTTTCGGGTAATCGAGTCGCCCTCAACGTTGAATATGGTGACCCAGTCTCCGAAATAGGCTACGCTGACATAGCGGTCTTCTCCGGGGCGGCGGTATAGCTGCACTTTATAGGCCATTGATTTCGACAGGTTGGAACATTCGCTTTCACGCTCAGGAAAGGGCGAGTTGGTCCCCGTAAAAATCGAGTCGCCCACGGTGAACCGTTCGTACAGATAATCCAGGCCTCCGGTTGAGGAGGGCAGAATGTATCCATTTTTGCCGAGAGGGCGGACCATTCCCAGGTAACTATTCGTACGTGGATAGTTGAAAGTTTTCCAACTGTGTGGATTGAGAATACTGTCCGGGTGTTTGTCCGAGATGAAAAAATGGGTATTATAGCCGTTCGGTGCGATGAGTAGCGAACCGTCATCCCGCACGGTGAGGTACGCTCGGCTTAGTACTTCCTTGGGGCCTTTCCCGTTCCTGATGAAATTTCCCATCCGGATCAGGCTGTCGCCTTTTAGTTCATATAGATTCCATAATTGGTCATCTATTCCTGGCTGGCTGAGGCATACATACCGATTGTCCAAGGCGACAAATTCCGAAACGTGGAGCAAAGTTGAGTCGGATGAGAGCGGATGCAATTCGGTCGAGCTGAGCGTATCGGTTTTTCCTGTCCAGTCCGGTAGGGGTTGCTCGTCCGTTCCAGAGGAGCATCCGTATAAACCTGCCACAGCTAACAAAAGGGGTAGAATGTAACTTTTCATGTCAACTCGGAATTATATTTAGAATCAGGGCGCTATTATTTTGGGATAGCAAAATAATAGCGCCCTTCTCATTTCAGAAACTACTTGTTAGTTGTTTCTTGCGGCGTAATTTTCGAAAACTTCCAGATGTCCAACACCATCACCCGTGTGCGTAATGATTGCACAATCATATCCGTCACTTGGGAAACAGTCTGAAGCTGAGCGAGCAAAGGTTTCGATGTTGGCCATGGCCTCAATGTTCAGCAACATAAGATCGGAAAGCCGTTCACGTTGGGTCATATTCACAACCGTGATGACCCCTGCTGACAGGGCGATTGCTGCGCCGACAGGCAAAAAAAGTTTTTTTCTCATATTAAGTAATTTTAATACGACAAAAGTATGCATTTATTTTATTTATATAGTCATGTGTTAAAAAATATTTACGTCCTTATGACCAAAATCCTCTCCCTGAAAATGGGGATATCGCAGTTGGTTTATCCCTAATTAGCGGGGGATAGCCCGACGTCGCAGAGATCGCAACCTTTGCGTGCTAAAGGGCGAAAATCGTTATCTTTACGTCCGTCTAAGATAAGATACGCCTCGGTAATCCATTATGCCCGGCTTTCATTATCTTTGCTCTCCGCAAACACTACTATGGAAAACGAGACACAGAATCCGCGCCGGCTGTCGGAGCTTTCCACCTCCGAGAGCGGCGTGATTACGAAAGTACTCGGCCACGGATCGTTCCGCAAGCGCATCACCGAGATGGGCTTCATCCGAGGTAAGCAGGTGACAGTCATCAAGAATGCCCCTTTTATGGATCCAGTCGAGTACGAAATCATGGGGTACCACATCGCCTTGCGGCGCAGCGAGGCCGACCTGATCGAAGTGACAACCGCGGACGAAGCGATAGGCAGGCCCTCGGTGCCGGTGATCCTGGAGGACGAGACGGCCAACCGTTTTCTGCACGAAGCGGGGCGGACGATCAACGTGGCGCTGGTCGGCAACCCCAACTGCGGCAAGACCTCGCTTTTCAACTTAGCCAGCGGCTCGCACGAACGGGTCGGAAATTACAGCGGCGTGACAGTCGAGGCCAAGGAGGCGACCGCGCACCACGACGGCTATACGCTGCAACTCGCCGACCTGCCCGGCACCTACTCCATTACGGAATACACCCCCGAAGAGCTGTACGTGCGGCGGCACATTCTGGAGCGAATGCCGGACGTGGTCATCAACGTGGTGGACGCTTCCAATCTGGAACGGAATCTGTTCCTGACCACCCAGCTGATCGACATGAACCTCAAGGTGGTGATCGCGCTCAATATGTACGACGAGCTGGCGGCCAGCGGCGCACGGTTCGACTACGAAGCGCTGGGGCGGATGATCGGGATTCCGATCGTGCCGACGGTGGCTTCCCGGGGCGAGGGGATCGACCGGCTGTTCGACCGCGTGATCGCCGTCTTCGAGGACAACGAACCGACGGTGCGGCACATCCATATCAACTACGGCGAGGATATAGAACGCAGTATCCTTTCGCTTCAGAATCTGATCTGGCAGAATTGCGACATCGTGGCGCATTACTCCTCGCGCTATCTGGCGATCAAGCTATTGGAGGGGGATCGGGACACGCTGTCGCTGCTGCGCGGAGCGGTCAATTTCGGAGAAATCGAAGAAGCGGTGGAACGCGAGACGGCCCGGTTGGAGAGATTCTACAACGACAAGGCGGAGACGGTGATCGCCAATGCCCGTTACGGTTTCATCGCCGGAGCTTTGGGCGAGACTTTCACGCCCGGCACGACGGACAAGAACCGCAAGGCGACCCGGATAGACCACATCATGACGCACAAAGTGTGGGGATTCCCGATCTTCCTGCTGCTGATGTGGGTGATGTTTCAAGCTACTTTCTCGTTAGGCGAGATCCCGGCGAGGTGGATGGAGAGCGGTGTGGAATGGCTCGGCGAATGGGTGTCGGGGATCATGCCGGAGGGCGCCCTGCGCGACCTGCTGGTGGACGGGGTGATCGGCGGGGTCGGCGGGGTGATTGTCTTTCTGCCGAACATTCTGATTCTGTTTTTCTTCATCTCCCTGATGGAGGACACGGGCTATATGGCGCGGACGGCGTTCCTGATGGACCGGTTCATGCACCGCATCGGACTGCACGGCAAGTCGTTCATTCCGCTCTTGATGGGATTCGGGTGCAATGTGCCGGCGATCATGGCCACCCGGACGCTGGAGAGCCGGAAAGACCGCATACTGACGATGCTCATTGTTCCGTTTATGTCCTGTTCGGCGCGGCTGCCGGTCTATGTGCTGCTGATCTCGGCCTTTTTCCCACGGGGGCAGGGGTTGGTGCTGATGTCGATCTACCTGATCGGGATACTGGTTGCCATCCTGTCGTCGCTGGCGCTCAAGCGCATTCTGTTCTACAAGGAGGAAGCTCCGTTCGTGATGGAGCTGCCTCCGTACCGCATCCCTACGGGACGCAGCGTGGTGCGGCACATGTGGAACAAAGGATCGCAGTATTTGCGGAAAATGGGGACGGTGATCCTGCTGGCGTCGGTGCTGATCTGGGCGCTGGGACACTATCCGCGGCCTGCGGAAAGGGATATGTCGGCGGCGGCAGCGGCGGAGTGGCAGGCCGAAAATTCCTATATCGGCCGTCTAGGGCATGCCATCGAACCGGCGATCCGGCCGTTGGGATTCGACTGGAAAATCGGGATGAGTCTTTTGAGCGGTCTGGCAGCTAAGGAGATCGTGGTGAGTACGATGGCGGTGCTGAACAATCCGGCGGAAGGGGCGGATTCCGTTTTACTGGCGGGGGGGCGCTGCGGGCGGAGGAGGCTTCGGCGGCGTTGGCCGACCCGGTGGACGGAGAGGCGGTGGACGGAGCTTTGATACGCAGTTTGCAGGCCCAGCGTTATGTGTCGGGGCCGCGGGCGGGGCAGCTGGTTTATACACCGCTGGTGGCCTATGGGATGATGATTTTCATTTTGCTTTATTTCCCGTGCGTGGCGACTATAGCGGCGATCCGAAAGGAGGCGGGGTGGAAATGGGCGATGTTCACGGTTTTCTATACTACGGGTCTGGCGTGGTTGGTTTCTTTCGCGGTCTACCAGATCGGATCGCGTGTTTTCGGAGGGTAGGAGAATGGATCAGGATATGGTCGTACTGATTGTCGTGGGTCTCTGTATCGCTTTTGCGGTGTGGGGTATGGTGCGGCGTCTGCGAGGGAAGGGGGGTGGCTGCGGTTGCGGGTGCACCGACGGTTCGGGTCGCCGTTCCGACGGTTGCAGCGGCTGTTCTTCGGATCGCCGCAGCTTTTCGGATCACTGCTGCGGCAAGTAATCCCGGCGAAAGTTTTTTGCTTGTACTCTGTCGGGTAAACCTGCCTTACTGTCACGAGTGACATTTGTCGTTCTGCCATGTGCCGTGTCTGCGGCGCGGGCATAACCGTAGGTTTTGTATACACGGCTTTCGCTCGCCCCGGAGCCAGCGGAGGTGCAAACGAGTTTAGCGAGTTGCGCCCCTCCGCCGGGGGTGGCTCCGGGGCGTCATCGGGAGATCACGGCCGAACCATCTCCCGAAAGTGGGTAGACACGGCAGACCCGAAAGTGCCGCGTTTGAGGGTGCGCAAAGTATAAACTTTGCGAATCCCCAACCGACTTTCGGTGACTTCTTTGCTTCCTTTGACCTACGGTCTTCCTCGCGCTACCTCGGCATAGCCCGCAAGCGGCCTCTGCTCTCGAAACGCTGCTCGGTTGTGAACAAAGAGAACCAGAAAAACTCACAGCACAGTGCAAATAAACAGTACGATTTTTACAACGGCTTCCGTGTTGGTCGGACGCTTCCCTACGAGAGGCCCGGTGCCGACCGGCACCGGGCACGCGCCGGGCTGGAACTACCACGGCCCCGCTGGCCCCGGCCCGTGCGAAAGCCGTGCGTAAAAAGCAGACCTCGTCAAAAACCGCAAACATCTTTTGACGAGGCACGCGAGAAAACGAAGTTAAAAAGCGATAGTTCCCTCCAACCCTGGGAACGGGTATGGAACAGCGGTCAGTTTTTGCTGTTGCCCTTCGGCTTGCGTCCTTTGGGCCGCCGAATGACCTGAACGCCCTGACGCTCCAGATGCCGGTAGAATGTCCGTTCATTCAGTTTGACCGTTTTGCAAATCTCGCTCACCGACAAGTGATTCGCCGTGCTGTACATCCGCAGCGCAGCCCCCAGCTTCTGTATGATTTCGTGCCTCGGCCCTTTGGGTCTTCCCGCCGGCCGGATGTTTTCCTGCTTTTCCCGTATCTGTTTATTCGCCGTTCGGGCAATCGCAGCCGATTTTTTCGGATCGCTGGTATTGAAATCAAACCAAGGCTCGTTCAACGAACGGAGTGCCGCCCCCTTCTTCTCCAGCTTTTCGATCAGTTCAGACAACTTCGCCTTGTTGGGGAAAATATCCGTCACTTGCGGGACAACCAGCATATCGCCTTTGCGAAGCGCATTGAGCAGCCGGTTCAGCTCTTTATAGCCGCCGAACTCGAAAAATATATTGCCGCTCGTGGCACCCGCCTCGATCAAAGCCGATATTTTCTCCTGCGCATTATTTTTTCCAGGCTCCAGCCTGAAATATCCCCGTATCATCCGCTGTCTGTGTTTGATGAAGTAATCTTAAGTGAATCAGGTTATTACAAAGTGTCAGCGTTCAATTAACCGTTCGTTTAAATGCAAATGACGGTACAAATATATGCAATTAAAATGCAACCACCAAATAAAATTACCCTAAATGACCTTTTTCTCAGGGAAATACTTCTGTCATATATATATGTCAAAAAGGGAAATATCCCCTTGTATTTTTTACTGTCGGAACTATCTGAATAACCGAACGTTTAATTGAAAGGTTTGTTGATGCAAATAGTTGATTTACAATTAGCTATGGAACAAAGAAAATTAAAGGCCAAGATCGGGTGCTATGGAGTGATAGGGGCTTTGTTTTTGACAGTATTAAGCTGTCAGCGCCATGCGTCGGAAGAATTTTCGGAAGGACTTTTTGCAGTACGGTTTCAGAGCGGGAACACCGTGGAG